>NZ_JFHO01000005.1:0-11177 GCF_000724705.2 Acidiphilium sp. JA12-A1 | reverse complement strand
ATCGGTATGCCCGGCACGGAGCAGATCAAGAAAGTTCATCCGGTTCTTCGAGGACCGCGTGCGGAACCAGGTGAACCACTCATTGCCGATCTGCGTGCAAAACCCGTTCTTTGCGGCATGCCGTGCACCGGTGTCGTCCACACTGACCCAGGAAGATGTTTCCAGTCCCGCACGCAGAACATCCTGAGCTTCAGCGATGAACGCCTCATGGTTCTCGTTCAACAGGCGAACCAACTGCCGCTTCGAGATCGAAATCCCCAGCGATCGCAACAAGGCGAGCAACCGCGGCATCGTCGATTGACCCTGATGATATTGCACCAGCACGAAGCGGCGTAGTTCCGGACCGAAATGGCCTGCGGTTCCTTGAGGCAATGGTGCCAGGATCGTCCGGCCATCCGGCGTTATCCAGCGCTCTCGCAGGTAACGGGTCGCCGTCGCCGAAATCACGAGGTCCTGGACCAGAAAAGGTTCATGACCTTTGAAAACAGCTCCTGGCGGGACCTCAATCCCGATCACCTTTTCTTCGACTTTGACCCGGGGTGAGACCTTGCCCCGAACGGGACGCTTCTCCTGCTTCTGGGGCTTCGGCGGCGCTGTTCCTTTTTCCATGCCACTCGGTTTGATATGCGGGCGACCCTTCAGACCCTTCAGTCGCGCATTCTCTTCGCGCAATTCAGCAACGATCACCTTCAGGCTGGCGATCTCACCGAACAGTTCGACCAGCAGAGCTTCAAGCTCTGCACGGCTCAGCGCGGAAAGGGTGACGGACGGAGGCACATGACCCAAAGACTCCCCTGCGCCGAATCGGTGCAAGGAAAAAATGTACGGTCACCCACATTTTTGCCCCTCTTACGGATCCCAGGGTGGGGTCCCACTTCGACGCCGATTCACAACCCACTGCGGGGAAGGGCAGGGGGCTCGTGCCATCTTCCGTGATGATCAGCTCAGGTTTGCCGATCGGCTTATGGCCGGGACTGGCGTATCGCAGCACTTCGGGCGTCTGGATCCGGGCACCGGCCAGGCCGGGGCTGGGGCCGCGCCTGTTACACTATTAATAATAGGGTAACAGGCCAGGACGGCATCGGCGGAAACCACAATCTCGATTATCGTTCTGGATGCGCGACCTGCGCATAGTCGCACTCCCCAAGAGCTGGGGGCCGGCGATCGCCGGCCCCGTCGCTTCATGTACTTTTCCGACTCAATCCCGATAGACGATCCGGAAACCGATCTTCATACCTTTGTATTTTCCAGTGCTGTTCGGCGCAAAGGGGGCGGTACCTGCCGACACCCTGATTCTTCCTGCTAACGTAACATCATACTGAGAGCAGAAGAAAAGACTGTTGATCGCGGCGCCTTCCGGTTCAAGCCATTCGCCGAACCAGAAGGATTGAAGGACATGCAGGCCATGCATGGACGTTGCGAAGTGACTTTCCACGCTCGGCTTGTACTCGAGGCGCCATTTGGCGAACTCGTCCTGAGGCATGTAGGGGGGCTTCTCGGCGCGGACGCTCCCATCTGGCCCGACGAAGTCATACAGCGGCTCGGATAAGGCATTACGAATATCGGCATCACTGATATCCTCTGGGATGAGATCCCCGGCCGCCTCAAGGTACTCAGCCTCCGTGAGAAGCTGGACATTTCTGCCAGTTTCCTTCCGCGCCCAGTCAACATACGCGATCGCATCGAACCAAGTCACGGCCGCTGGCAAACGGCTATCGGGATCCGTATCGGCGTCTGAAAGAGCGTCGCTCACCTCTAGCCGCCGTGCGGCATATGAACGATTCCTGCGCAAGAAGTAGTGAAACTCGCGGCTTTCTATAAGTCTGGTCGGCCTCGCTGCGGGCGCGATGGGAATTCCATTCACAATGCGGCTGGCCGGCGACGGTTGGCGAAGAACGTCCTGATAGGTGCCAGCCTTCGCCAGATAGCTTCGGAGCACCGCTTGGGATCGATACTCGGCACGAGTTCCGCCCGCCCGATAGAACTCCATGACGGCACGGCGGCGATCATGCTCTTCCCATCCCTGATAGGAGAAATAGAGCCACTCCTTGAAATTTTCGTCTGCAGTCCTCTCCACATCGCGATCCTGCGGCATGGCGCTGGCATAAGGTCGCCTAATAAACTCCTCCTCACGCTGGTGGGCGAACACGAAATCATAGAGACCTGCCGGCCCTCTCAGGAAAGCCAGCCGATCATTGTAGGGTAGAATATCGATCCACCCGGCATCGATCTGCCTTACGATCCGCCGAAGCAGATCCCCTTTGGCGCGGTGATCCTGTTCTTCCGCGGGCGTAAGTGGGCGACCCTGATTGTAGATAGTCGCCACGGAGATTTCGGCGTCTCCATCCGATCCGAAATCCATGAGTTGTCCGCCGATCAAATTGAAAAACTCAGAGATTTCGCACACTTCAAGACTCGTAGCAGGCGTTTGGATGAAATAGCTAAACGGGGGATGCTGCGGATCGATGGCCGCAGCTACCCTTTGTTCGAAAGGCTGGTTCCAAAGTGACCCGAAGTGGCCTTGATGGCGGCAGCCGATTTTCACATCGCTTAGACTTCTGGCCGCCTCCAGAAACTCCCACACCTCGACCTCGGCACCAGCAAAGACCCGGCGAGGGATTGTGCGGTCGCTGGCGAAGATGCGACCGGCCACCTGGCTCCGATTCAGGCGGAAGAAGTTTTCGCTGGCTGGTTCGAACATCGCCCCAGACCGCTGAACCAGCCCGGACCGCTCAATGAACGGGTTCAACCTGCTTTCATATTCCACCTTGAAGGCCGCTATGTCACCGACGAAACCAAGCGCCTTCAGGATCTGATTGATCGCCTTGTTGTGCCCGATATTTAGATCGCCATCCGAATGTTGACTGGTGCGGGAGATCTTGGCTGCACCCTTAATCTCGTCCGGGGAAAAGCCGCGGATCGGCACGAAACGGCGACCTGGCTGAAGCGGGAGGAACGCGGTCGTGGGTTCAGACTGCTTAATCATGGCATGTCTCTCACGCTGCGACGCCGTCCGTTGCGTCGGTTAACCGGGAAAGACATACGGTAGGCACGCCACGATCAAAATCACGGATTTGCACGTACGGACGATGACGTGCGGGTGCGTGATCACCCGCACAGAATTTTAGTGCGGAGCCCCGCTTCTGGCAAGGCCCATGTTTGAGTACCTATCATCTCGTGACGAACTGTCTTGGGGGCGCCTACCGCCGTCAGGGGGTCAACGCCTGGTCCTCGCCAAGACTTGATACACTGAGGCACGGCCGATCCCGAAGCGGCCGATCGCCGTCGCCCCCTCCTCATCGCGAAGACGCTTGACCTCAGCCGCGTCGATTCTCGGCTTCCGGCCCTTGTAGACTCTACGAGTCTTCGCGGCAGCGATACCCTTGAGCTGCCGCTCGCGTCGCAGGTTGGTCTCGAAATCGGCGAATACCCCCAGCATGTCGAGGAACGCCTTGCCCGCGTGGTGGTTTCGACCGGTTGCTCCGTCGCGCGCAGCGCGATCCCGTGCGCCTTCAGCTCGTGAACGAAATCCTGCCGATCCCTCAGCAACCGAGCCAAGCGGTCAATACGAATGACCACAAGCGTGTCGCCCTCGTTCAGGAAATCCATCAGGACGGCAAGCTCGCTCCGTCCGTCGCGGCAGCCGGCATCACGGAGCGCCCGCTGATGGAGGGAGCCTGGTCCATCGTGCAGACCTGAGCGTAGCCGTAAAGCGCCATGGTTGTCTCGTTTGCTTCTAAACCACGCCAGAGTGGCGTATCAGAACCCGAAAACAACCCTATTGAGACGCAGAAAGCGTCTCATCGCGGCGTATTGTTGGGGTATACCCTATTGTTCGGCCAAGCTCTGACCAGGAGGGGCTCTCCTGCTACATTACCCAGTCTGGATCGTATCCTGCTGCAGCGAACATGTTGACGCATTCTGCGGGCGTGATGAGGTCGACGAGGCGTCCGATGGTGGACCACTCGATAGGGGCAGACCACCACCGATAGCCATGAGACGCCGACGATCTAATCACAATCTAATTTCCAAATATCTTCTGGATAAATTCTATAATCGGCAATTTCGATTTTATCCATAGAACCAAAATTGCAGAGATGAATGACAAAGACGCCTGTAAGATGATCATAAATGGATTCGATTTTATAACTACAGCTATAGCGCCAGATTTCTTCATATCTTTCTTAAATTCGCGCCAAAACCACAATAAAGAAGCAACCGGAATAGAGAATACAATTGTCGTCCAGTACAATTGTCGATATAAATAAAAATTTCCTGTATTAGCCCAATGTATAGCCGTCATGCCTATAAAAGCCAAAACGGCAGCAATTGCAGCGTAAAACGCTCCTCCAAACGTAATTGAAACTGCTTTCAATAGACCAATCGACAATCCTACCCCAAAACCAACCGCCATAATCAATAGTTTCCACCTGAATACAGCAACATCTGATGGGTTCAGAAGATTTGCCGATACCGCCGCGCTAAATTCCAAATAAATCAAAAATACAATAGATAATCCGCCAATAATATTTCCCGATCTCCCTTCCAACCACATGACTATTTTGCCACCTTCCTAAAAATATAACCGCTTTTACTCAAGCTGGCCCAATGGCGGACCTAGAGACCAGGGTATGCTGTCTAGCGGCCGAAGATTCGGCGAAGCCAGGTCCAAATTCGGTTCCAGAGGCCACGCTTGCGATTCAGCGCCGCATAATGGGATTGCCGCCGGCGCTCCTCAGCGCGACGGCCCGCCAAAACCTGGGCGTCCGACCACTGACCAGCCCATTGAACGCAACCATCGGCGATAACGTAATGAGACCGACATGGCAGTTGCCAATTGCCAATAGATGGTCTTAGCGTTGGGCGCCCACAGACCTCAGAAAATGCCCATTCTGCGGGACCAAGCGGGGTGATCACCTTGTTCCCACAGCCGCACGCGCAGAGGTGACCTGCCACAGCGTACTCTTCCGACACGTAGAGAACGCCAGGCAAGAGTTCTCGCGGCAGATATTTTACTCGGTTAAGAGCCAGTTCGCTCACGACATTTTCTCAGTGAGAGTACGGAGAGACTCCACCTCCATCAGCATATGATAGGATGCGTTCTCATCACCATAAAAGCCACGGATCTGCTTGTACCGTATGACCGCAAGGCAGGCGTTCAGGGCATTTAGCTCTGAAATTTGGATGTTTGTTTTATAGATATCGTCTGGATCATCAACCATCTCGGCCAGCTGCATGCTACGCATCGTCGCGGCGTCGTGACCCCCATAATAGGTCACCCTGAGCATGCCAGATAGCATGCCCTGTTTACGCTTAAGGCCCATCCCAACGTCGATGAACGGAATGCGCAGCTCCATAAGCAAATCGAAGATTCTGGATCTGGCCGACCCCTTGTCCACGCACACAAAGGCGAAAGTTACCCCGTCTAGATCATCTCTAGAGCTGGCATCGATGTATTTTGGGCACAGCATAAGCCCGTGGCGAAAGTCATCATAACGCCGTTCATACACTTCCGCTTTGGTTTTACCGAGTTCGTCTTCTTCGAGGCGGCCGGGCGACCGGAAAGCATTGTGTACATGGTAGGGGTCGCCATCAAACCCTCTGATCTCCTTCACAGGTGTCTTTACGAGAAAGTCCAAAATATACGAGCCAGTACCGCCAAGCCCTATGATCGCAATCACCTCGTTCTTGAACAATTCGGCGAGATCGCCGATTTCGGCTCGGCTAGTCAGCGTATCCTGGAACTTGAATACGGAATCACTCGTGCGTTCCTGATACATTCGAAACGTGTACGGGGTAGCCCCGTGGCGCTCAATTGCAGGACCAGATAGAATTTGTGTGTAATTCTTGATCTTCTCAAAAAAATCCGAGAATCCCACACTCCCCAAAGGCTTATTAGAAAATCTATACTGAACGACTAGGTCGCTTTCCTTTAGCGGTAGAGAAGCCGATGCGGCCCCTAGATTGGGTATCGGTTTCCCGTCCAGCCCATGAGGCATGCTTCCAGCAAACCAGACTTGATGATTATCTTGCTGGACGCGAACCTTATCTACGTAAATCAGCTTAGCAACGATCGCGCCGGTCTGGAGCGCTCCTGAGCTGTCGAGGTAAGGAACATCGCGGACAACCAGATAGCCCTCATCGACTCCGAGAGCGTAGCCAATATCCAGTAGTCTCCGGATATCGTCGTTATGACTGGCCAGTTCTGTTAACAACGAACGACATCCCTTCCTTGACTTTCACGCTGCTTCCAGGAGTCAAGATCCCTTCAGGTTTCTCGTTGTGCCCACGCGTGTAAGTGACCGAGTAGGTGATCTCCGGATGCTGGGGATAGTCGGAGTAGGCCAGCGTGACCACCTCAACGTATGAGATGAATTCCTTCTTCGGCACCTCATGCGGGGTGCCGTCCACCAAAATCGTGACGGTCTTATCGTCGGATGCCATCGTGGCGCTCCTTGGTCGTGTCGTTTGCCCGGGGATTCCCAGACTCGGGAAGTTGTGCCACGATACGTTGCCTGCGCGGGGGCACGTCTCCCGGTCTGTCCAGCCGTCCGAGCAAGTCCGGCTGGGTAGCAAACGGCGGATCGGGGCCAACCGATCCGCCGTTTTTCGTTCAGAATCAGTTTCCTTGACCCTCTTTAGGAAACGGTTTACAAATTTCATATATCTTATAGTCCGTAAACCACGGAAGGTCAAGATGATCGGAGAAAGGCTGCGCATCGCGCGCCGTAAATCCGGCCTCTCGTTGCGCGACTTGGCGATGCGACTCGGGGGGCAGATCACCCACGTGGCAATTGGCAAGTATGAACGCGGCGAGATGATGCCGAGTTCAAGTGTGCTTATCGCCTTGGCGAAGGCACTCGACGTGTCGCTTGAATTCCTTGCGGCACCGCTGGAAGTGCGGCTTGGGGCTCTGGAATTCCGGAAGAAGTCGGGCACGAGCGCACAGGAGCGGGCGCACGTCGAGGCGCTCGTTCTTGAACACGTCGAGCGCTATCTTCTCATTGAGGAAGTCCTCGGGTTAGAGAGTGCTGCTTGGAAGGCCCCCTTCAAACCACAGACGGTAAGCGCCTTTTCGGACGCTGAACGAGTTGCCAACGCAACGCGAGAGAAATGGAAGCTCGGGCACGATCCTATTCCGGATGTGACCGAATTACTCGAAGAACATGGCATCAAGGTCATGCTTCTTCGCCTCCCGGATTCTGTTTCGGGGCTCACTTGCATTGTCGAGCGTGCAGGTGGCGCCCCGGTTCCAGTGATCGTCGTGAATGAGAACCATAATCTGGAACGCCGTCGATTCACGCTGTTACACGAACTCGGGCACCGCCTAATGCTGGTTGAAAAGGTAGATGAGGAAAAATCGGCGCACCGATTCGCCAGCGCGATGTTGATGCCAGCCGATCACCTCAAAGCGCAGGTTGGGCAGCATCGACATGGCTTCGGCTATTCCGAGCTCATCGAAACCAAGCACCTGTACGGTGTAGCCGCGACCGCACTGCTCATGCGCTTCCGGGACTTGGAGATCATATCCTCGGAACATCTATCAACGATTTTCCAGACAACCGCGCGCCACTGGCGCAAGCACGAGCCGGAGGCCCTCGACAAAAGACATCACGACGGCAGGATAATGACGGAGACCCCGCGCAGATTCCGCCGCTTGTGCTATCGGGCCTTGGCCGAGCAAATGATTTCCCTTTCAAAAGCGTCTGAGTTGCTGCAAGAACCGGCAGCTACCATCGCTCAGGAGATGCGCGGTGGTGACGCGTTCGAAGATAATCGTCAGTGACTCGTCCGTTCTGATGGATCTAGCCAAGGCGCGCCTAATCGAGGCAACGCTGGCACTGCCGTTCGAGTTCGTGATACCGGACGTCATTCTGACCGAGGAGCTACTCGATCTCCGGTCCTATACAGCGGCCGACCTTCCACGGCTCGGGTTCCGCATTGGCGAACTTGAAGGCCAAGATACATACGAGGCCTTCACATACTATCGGACCTACCGGGCAAACCTTAGCCTGAACGATTGCTTTGCACTGCGCGTCGCCGAGATTCGCAGCGGCATTCTAATGACGGGCGACGCTTGGCTGCGGAAAGTTGCCGCAGATCGGGGCATTGAGGTGCATGGGCTGCTATGGGTCGCAGATCACATTGCTCAGCACGGCACATATCCAGCCCCACAACTCGCTGCGGCTTTGGAAACCCTCGGCCAAGATCCGCTTGTCCGCCTCCCCACAGGCCCGTTGCGTGAACTCATCGAACGGCTGCGGCGCCGGAAATAGACGATCCAGTGAAGTACGGGATGAGGTCAGAACACGGATTTGTCAGGCGGCCGTGAACCTTGTGTTCCCGGAGAAACCGTCGCACTCCAAGCACCCCGCACCGGAAGTTTATTATTAGGGCAAGAATATCAAGACATAAATCGTCACCGCGATTGAGGACACGGACCTAATCCCACCAAGGCGGAATTCGCCGCGACCCGTCTGTAATCGGCGCCTTCGCCTTCAAGCTCGCCGCAAGGAAACGACGATGAAGAGTTCCGGAATCTCGGTCGCCTGGCATTCGCCGATCGATCACGATATCGAAACAAACCGGCGATCCATCAGCACCTATGAGATCCCCGCCTATCTGTTCGATGCCATGGTCCGGGAACACGACAAACTGAAAGCCTCGATCGCGACGGCAGGGGCGCGATCCCATGACCACGAATAAGCTGGCCGCCACAGGCTTTGTCTTCGCCGCCTGTGCCTACGCCTGCGCGGCGCTGCTCATCGGGGTGGAGCATGGTATCGGTTGGTCTGCCGCCGCCTTCACCTTCGCGGCAATTAGCAACGGCGTGGTGGCGTTCTCTCTCCTGTGCACCTAGGCCGCACCGTTCGGTCACATCTCCAGATCCTGATCCCGGCTCCGGTCGCGCTGCCGCTCCTGTTGCCGGTCCCGCTCGTTGCGGAGCGCGAAGGTGGCATTGCGTTTCGCATTGTCGAGCTTGATCCGCTCGGCCTTGAGCGTCGCGCCGCGATCGGCGAGCTCTGGGTGCTCCCGGGCAACCCTGGCCACAACCAATGCCCCTCCTGAATAGACAGCCGAGCGGAGTTTCTCGACCAGCTTCTCGCGCCGATAGAGCGTGCCGATGCGCTCGTTCCGCGCCTTTTCTGCCGCCTCCCAGTTTGCGACCTGGCCCTCGTATCGTGCCGTCGCGCCAGGCTTCAACGCCTTGATCCCTGTTGGCGGCGTTGGCTTCGGCCATTGCTCTTGGAACCGATCGCGTTCCTTGACCCGCTGCTGGTCAATCCGCCTTGCAAGGGTATAGGCCCGCTTGGTCATCTGCTCCTGGCATCGGCGGAAAGCCGCCTCATACGCATCGGCTTCCCGGCCGTGCCTTCCCTCGAAATCCCCGAGCTGGGCGGTGGCCGCCTTCACCTGCGCCTCGCTGATCTGCAGCCGCAGCTTCGGATCCTGCTCCGTCTGTAACCGGTTCGGATCCAGCCATTGCCGGAACGGCGCGGTGTCCTCCCGGACGCCGATCCACCAGGCGCCGGCGTCCTTGTCCCACCGCGCCCCCAGCGCCTTCGCCTGGTCCTTCTCGGCAAACGGCACGGCGAGATAGCGCCGCTCGGCCAGATCCCCGAGTACCGGCGGTCCGCGATGCTCCTGCCGCTTCCCCGCGACCTCGTCCGTAAGCGAGCGGTCCTCGGCCGGCATTGGCCGCTTCTGCAACACGATCCGGCCAGGTCGGGGTTGCGACGCCGGCGCGGTGCCAACCTCCACCCGGCGAGCCATCACCTTCTCGGTCAGAGATCGGTAATCCTTCCGCGTCGGCACCGATGCGCCACCGCGCGCGGCAACCTTCTCCGCCAGCTTGCGCTGTTCCTGCAGCCGTCGCTGCGCCTCGGTGGACCGTTTCGCCAATGACCGCTCGCGCAGCAACGAAGGCCGTAGCTGCCGCTTACGCTCCGCCTCGCGCTGCCGCTGACGAGCAAACAGCTCGGCGCCGGGACGATCGGTCGTCGATCCCGACGCATCGGCGTCGCGCCCGGCTTGCAGCGCCGCTTCGGTGACCCGATCCACCCGCTCTTTCAGTCGGGTAAACTCGAGCGCGCTCTCCAGCCGCCGGCCCAGATTGCCCAGCGCATCCCGCGCCGCCTCGAACCAGCTGCGTCGCGTCTCGATCCCGCGCCGCTCGGCAAAGTCCAACGTCGTCGTCGCCTGCCGCTTGCGGCCCAGGGTCCGATACAGCTCGGACTTCTCCTCGAAATCGTCCCGGCCGTAATAGAGCCGCACGTCATCGCGGTGCCGGGTCATCCCGACATAGGCGAGATGCCGGTCCATCCCCGGCGTCGCCAGCACGAACGCCCGGTCGACCGTCACCCCCTGCGCCTTGTGCAGCGTCACCGCATAGCCGTGATCGACCGCGGCATAGCGCTCGGCACTGAAACGCACCTGCCGGCCATCGGCGTCGTCCAACGTCACCACCAGAGTGTGAATCGGCGCCGAAGTGGGACCCCACCGCAGAACCGTAAGAGGGGCAAAAGGGTGGGTAACCCGAGTTCGACTTGGTCAGCAGGCCAACGATCGAGCAGGTGGCGGGAACGAAGAAATTGTCGCGGATACTGGTTAGGTGGGGCGGAGGCGGGCTCTGACGTAGAAGTCGAGCGGCGCGATGATCGCGGCCCCCACCACCTTGAACCTGCTACCCAGATAATCCCAGATCGCGATGCCAAGTTTGTCACAGGTCTTGGCGAGGCTCAGGAACGCGTCGCGGCAATCCCGGCCGGTCTCACTCCGGGTTCCGGCGCTGATCTTCCGCCGCGTGACGTGACCGCGGATGTCGTTTTCCGAACCATTGGTGTGGAGCGGGATTTCCGGCCGTTCCAGCACCATCAGTAGTTCGGCCTTGTTGGCGTGCAGCCGCGCCAGCAGACGGTCCAGCGTCACGAAGCCGGTGCGGCAGAGGAAGATACGGTCGAAGCGGGTCCGTAACGCCCGAGCCTGCCGCTTGCCCGGTTTTTGCTGGTACGCTTTGAGGTCCGCGTAAAAATCCCAGATCAGGCCACGAACCCGCGTTTGAGCGGCGCGATGCTGGTCGTTGAACGTGTCCAGTTTATGCACCAGCCGTTCCGCGTGGACCCAGCACAACGCGTGCCGGCCGWTATTGAATTGTCCGGCGTCGTCGCTCAGAATAA
>NZ_JFHO01000006.1:0-44500 GCF_000724705.2 Acidiphilium sp. JA12-A1 | reverse complement strand
CCCCTGCTGATCGATCCCTGCGAGATTGGCTCGACCCATTGCATGATGTTCGCCGGATCGGGCGGCTATAAGACGACGACGGCCATCTCCACGCTGCTGACATGGACCGGCTCGGCCATTGTCCTTGACCCCTCGGTGGAGCTGGGGCCGATGCTGCGCCAGGCGCGCGAGGCCATGGGCCACAAGGTCTATATGCTCGATCCCCGCACGGCCCGCGAAATCGGGTTCAATGTGCTGGACTGGATCGATGTGTCCTCCCCTCTCGCGGAAATCGACGTTCAGGCCGTGGTTGAGTGGGTTTGCGGCGATACCAAAGCAGGCGGCGATGAAAACGCTTCCTTCTTCAAGAACAGCGGCAAGGAGCTGGTGACGGCGCTGCTCGCGCATATGCTCTGGGACGAACACCTGGACCCGCACGAAAAGACCTTGCGCGCCGTCCGTGCGGCCATCGTCACGCCCGAAAAGGAGCTGCGGAACGTCCTGGCCCATATTCACAAGAACTCGCAAAGCCGCCTCGCCCGCGATCTCGCCGGTAGCTTGAAGGACATCGTGGATGAGACCTTTAGCGGCATCTACAAGAACGCCACCCAAGACACGGCCTGGCTTTCAACCGCCGCTTATGCGGATCTCGTTTCCGGCAACACGTTCCGGTGCGCTGAGCTGACGCTCGGCAAGGCCACGGTTTTCATCAACATTCCGCTGAAGGCGCTCGATGCCACCCCGGCCGTCGCCCGCGTCATCACCGGCGCCCTGCTGAACGCGGCCTATGAAGCGGATGGCGCGATCGAAGGCCGCGTGTTGTTCCTGCTCGATGAGGCCGCCCGCCTCGGCCCCATGAAAATCCTCGAAACCGCCCGCGACTGCGCCCGGAAATACAAGATCACGCTGTTTCCGTTTTATCAGTCGATCGGCCAGCTTCGCGAGCTGTTCGGCCAGGACGGCCCGGCCAAGTGGTTTGAATCAGTCAGCTGGTATGGCTTCGCCGGCGTCAAAACCAAGGCGGTCGCCGAGGAGCTGGCTACGGCGATCGGCGAATATGGCGTGCTGGCCTGGTCGGAAGGCTCAAACACCGGCAACTCAGCGAAGGGGCTGGAAACAGGCACGCGCTCGACCGGCCAGACCAAAACCTATCATGAGCTGAAACGCCAACTCATCCGGGCTGAGGAAATCATGCACGACATGCGGGATGATGAGCAGATCATCTTCCCAAAATCCGGCCGGCCGCTGCGCTGCGGCCGGGCCATTTATTTCCGGCGACCTGAGATGACAGAGCGCGTCGGCGAAAACCGCTTTGCCGTCAACACAAAATAGCCACGGGCCAAGAACGACGGGGAGGAGGGGGTCAAATTAAATGTCCGTACACGACCCAATGGCGATACTTGACGACGTGGAGTAAAATACGGTTAGCGGACATTCCGAGAGGGCGTCCCTCGTGCTCGGATGGTTATCTTGGCGTAGATCTCTAATAAAATTTTGTTCCGAGATAGGTGCAATGCATTCGCTGCAAATGATACAGAAGCTTCAAAGCCTTGACTTTGACGGCAAGGGGGAGGCGTTCGTCGAATCTCGTTTTTTATCGCCTCTTTTGGAAGCCCTCGGGTACGAAACCCATAGGGATTACGAGGTTGTTCGTCATGGGGACGACGGCTCTGCCTTCAAGCTGCACTATCCCCCGGTTGAAAGCGGCGCACAGCGAGTCAAACACTATCACCCAGACTACATACCAACGATCCGGAAGAAGATGTTCTGGATAATAGAGGCCAAGTCGCCGAAAGATGTGACCTTCCCGTTTGATCAAAAATATCTTGTTCAAGGTTTCCAATACTGTATCCATCCAGAAATACAGGCAAAATACCTGCTGGTGACCACGGGCGCTCATTCGGCAGTGTATGACGCTCATAGTGCCGTGTTTCTTGGACAAGATATCTATCAACCAATCTTGGTATTTCAAGCTTTCGAACTTATCAGCCGATGGGAGGAGATATTTAATCTACTTTCAGTTGAGAAATTGCGCTCTCGGATAGAGAGCGACCTCAAAACAATGTATGATAAACTTTGTCTCTCGAGCCTCGACAAGACTTACCCTAGCCGACTAATTGGGACGATCGGTCTGTCTGCAACTGACAACGCAAGGAAGATTGAGGAAAACGTTCGGAATCTTTCGATCAGTGAAATTTCCCATGCTCGGAAGGCATGGATAGAAGATTTGAAACAGCGAGATACCGCTACCCTGTTCGCCAATATGGACTGCCCTCTGCAGCCTACCGGCTTACAAGTAGAAGGCTACTATTTCGTAGTGAACAGTCTGACCGAAGGGACTTCCCCCCGGGATCTCTTCGAGAAATTGACGAAGGATTTTGAGCAACATAGAATTTTTCGCAAGATGCAAACCCTTATCGCGCTATGTGCGCTTTATCGCCGTACGGATGATGAAGAATTAAAAGCGAGATGTGAAGAGTTTTTTGCTGAACACGCAGATGAAGATTTACCCCTTCTCAACCAAGTTGAGTGCGCAGCTATTCGCCTGAGACGAAAGATAGGGACGGTTGCTTTGTATCCACCTCTTGCCGAACGCCTGCGGCAACAGCTGATGACGGCACCAGAGCTAGTTCGATTTGTTAATCCCCCAAACGTGGCTGGCCAACTTTACGAGTGGGAAATCATCGAAGCCTTCAAAACTTTCGAGGCGGTCAAGGTGCTCAAAGACGAGCAACTTCGGCGAGCCCTCGATGATCTGTTGGAAAAAGAACAGGCAATTGAGCTAGATTTTCAAACTGCTTACATTGCTCTCCCGGATTCGGAAAAATTGATGGATGGTTTCGCAGGATACGGCGCGGGCGGGAAAAACCCTGGTTTTAGAAATATTTTAAGTGTCTGCGGCCTTGAACCGCCATCATGATTGGATCAAATTTTCTTCTGGCCAATCGGTCATGCCCTTTATGGTGGGTCCGATTTTCTATCTATCTGCCGGGGTAGCAGACTGTCGCAAATCCTGAGCGTCTGGGCGAGATAGCGTTGCGGGTCGACGGCATTCAGTTTGCAGGTTTCGATAAGGGAAGCCACCGCTGCCCAATTCTCGGCGCCGTCGTCGTTGCCGGCAAACAGTGCGTTTTTCCGGCTCAAGGCGACCGGGCGCATGCTTCGCTCGATCGTGTTGGAGTCGATCTCGATGCGGCCGTCGTCGAGGAAGCGGACCAGGCCGTCCCAGTGGTTCAAGGTGTAGCCGATTGCCTCCGCGGTCGGGCCGCGGGCGAAGAGCTTCGCGTGTTGCGCCTTCAGCCAGATGCCCAGATCCGCGACCAGCGGAGCGCTGCGGCGCTGTCGGTGCGCGTGGCGCTCGGCCGCGTTCAGTCCCCTGATCTCCGCCTCGATGCGATAGAGCGCGGCGATGCGCTCGAGCGCCTCGGTGGCGATCGGCGCGGCACGGGTCTTGGCAAGATCGTAGAAGCCGCGCCGGACATGGGACCAGCAAAAGGCAAGCGCGCTCGGTCCGGTCCGGCCGGTCGGGTCGGCGAGCTTCTTGTAGCCGGCGTAGCCATCGACCTGCAGGATGCCGCGATAGTCGCCGAGCAGGGCGCGACCATGTACGTGCCCGCGGCCGGGCGCGTAGGTGTAGACCACCGCCGGCGGATCGGTGCCGCCCCAGGGCCGGTCGTCGCGCGCAATCGCCCAGAAGTAGCCGGTCCTGGTGCGTCCGCGCCCGGGATCGAGCACCGGCACCGTCGTCTCGTCGGCAAAGATGTGCGCCGAGGCCAGCATGATCTGCTTCAGTCGCGCCACCACCGGCGCCAGTTCCGCGGCCGCGGTGCCCACCCAGGCGGCCAGCGTCGAGCGATCGACGACCACGCCCTGGCGCGTCCAGATCTGCGCCTGACGATAGAGCGGAAGATGATCGGCGTAGCGGGCGACGAGTACATGCGCGACGGTCGCCTCGGTCGGAATGCCGCCGGCGATCAGCCGTGCCGGTGCCGGCGGCTGCACCACCACGCCCGAACAGGCCCGGCAGGCGAGCTTCGGCCGCCGCGTCACCAATACTCGGAACTGCGCCGGGATGACGTCGAGCCGCTCGGCACGATCCTCGCCGATCACCACCATGGCGGCCTGACAGCACGGGCAGGCGCTCGCCTCGGGCGCCAGATCGACCTCGATCCGTGGCAGATGCGCGGGCAGCTTGCCGCGACCGGCCCGGCGCTTCGCCGCACGCTCGCGACGCAGCGCCGGATCGGTCCGCTCCGCCTCTGCCTCGACCTTGGCGATCGCCGCTTCCGTATCCTCGAGGCCGAGCTGCAGCTGCGCCTCCGGCAGCCGCTCGGACTTCGCGCCATAGTGCAGGCGGCGCAGCGTGCGCAGCAGATGTTCCAACTGCGCGTTACGGACCGTCAGCGTGTCGCGTTCAATGACAACGGCATCCCGCTCGGCGGTAATGGCATCGCGCTCGGCCATCATCGCCAGCACCAGCGCGCGCAGTGCCGCGGCGTCGGTCGGCAAGTCCGGCAGGGTCGGTGCAGCGTCCGTCACGCTCCGATTCTAGGCGACCGCAATCGGCTTGGGAATCCTTCGTGTCGACTGCACGCGCGACCAATCCAACCCGTCGAACAGTGCCGCAAATTCCACCGCCGAAAGGCGCATCACGCCATCCGTCACCGGTGGCCAGCGGAAGCCGCCCTGCGACAACTGCTTCCACACCAGAACCAGACCACTGCCGTCCCAAATCAGCAGCTTGATCCTGTCCGTCCGCTTCGCGCGGAACACCAGTACCGCGCTCGAGAACGGATCCTCGCCCAGCACCTCGGCGGCCAGCGCCGCCAGGCCGTGGGCTCCCTTGCGGAAATCCACGGGACGCATCGCCACCAGCACACGCACCCCCGGCGGGATCGCGATCACGCCGCAGACGCCCTGATCGCCCGCAGCACCTCGGTCAGCAGCGTGCCGTCCGTCTCTACCGGCACCCGCAGCACCGCGCCGGCGAGCCGGATCTCGAGGCATGGTGCCGACCTCGTCCGCTGCGCCGCTTGCCCCACGGAAACCGCACGCCTCTCGTCCGTCTCCGCCAATGGCGCCGCCGGCACGATCGGCACGAACGCCGGCACATGCTCGTCCTGAATGAGCGCCAAGTGCCCTTCGCGGGCCTGCCGACGCCAGCCCCAGATCTGCTGCGGACAAAGCGCCCAGCGCCGCGCAACCTCCGTCACCGTCGCTCCCCCACGAAGCGTCTCGGCAACAATCCGCGCCTTCTCCGCGTCCGACCACCGCCGTCGCCGGCCCGGACCAGTCAAAACCTCAATCCGCCGAAACCCCGCTGCCTTCGCGTCGTCGTTAATTACGTCCATAAAGACCGCTCGATGCCCAAACTCCGCACCGATCCAGCACAAATCATCCCATCACAGGAAGAAGGGTTCCAGCGCTCCGCTTACGCATAAACCTCCACCGAATACATCCCCCGTCGCCTCTCCCTCCATTCCGAAAGAGGCAACTCTACAAGTGGCCGGCTTTTGCCCCGCCACGCAGCAGCATTATGCCGCCGCTACATGGCCTACTTTTCCACCGCCGCGTACAGTGGAGCCAACCCCTAGCAGCCGGTCACGGTCAGCCAGACAGGACAAAACAACCCGCTCCGGGGCTGGGGCCTGCTCGGGCTACGCCCTCACAGCCCCCAGCCCCGGATTCTCACCCTGATTGTCGCAGATTCTCACGCTGATTGTCGCGCGGCAGACGATCGTATCCAGCACCCACATCCGGCGGTCGAGCCGGGGCGCAACCAGCATGATCGCCTCATCCATGCGGCTGTTCATGCCGGCGTGGTCGGCGTCATTCATATGATTCAGGGCGGTGTCGAGCAGCAGCCCTTCGGGCATGCGGCCGGCAAAATCGCGAAGCGCTGCAAGATCCTGCTCGTTCACCCGGCCCATGGCCGCCATCCGCCTGACGATCGAACCGCCCCGCAAGATCGCCCGGCGGAGATACCACATCCGGTCGATGATCACCGCTACTGCGATGACGAAAAGACCAGCGAGCACATAAAGCACACCGTCCGAATAATTTGCGAGATGAACGATATAGTCATAAGACACAGGCATACCTCGTGAAGAATGTATCATATAATTCATATAAACAGAGGCGGATGTTTTCCGCCTCTGTTAATCATTTCAATTATCAACGAAATTTTACATTTAAACTTCCATATGCGGTAAAAGGTGCGCCCGGCTCAGCTAAAAGTTGGCCAGGGACGCCATAGTAGCCACCACCAGAATAATATTCGAACGCATTATATTTATTATTAAGAACATTGAGAAGGTCGACATTAAAATCGATGGCATGAACAAATGTTGTCTTAGGCGTAGCCAAAGCGACCTTCATTCCAAGATTAAGAATGCCGTATCCACCAAGTTTATTTCGCGTTGGTAGTCCTGTATTATTATTATATATATTCTGACTTCCTGTATACTGATACCAAATTCTTGGCTGATAGAGAATATTTGATTTGAAAAATGAATAATAAAGACCGCTATTGAATGTCACCCATGGAACATTTGAAATAGGCAATCCATTATAACTCTGACCGCCAGTTACATAATTAGAGTAGTTTGCGCTTTCAAAGCTGGCATTTGCATATACGTGTATGTTGTATTTTGGGTCGTCTTCAAAGTATATATTGAAACCATGAAACACAGATGATCCCGATGCAAAACGTTTATAATTTTGGTTTGCAATTGGGATGGGAATAATTTGGTTTAGATCATTTAAATGATAATAGTTCGCGCTAAATATGGCATGATGAAGATAGGGGGCATTCGGAATTAATATTTTTATTCCCAATTGATATTGGTTAGACTTTTGTGGCTTTAATGTCGCGGCATCAAAATGTGCATATGTCCCACTAGCTCCGCCAACCCCTTTATAAGCAGTAGAGTAGTTAGCATACAAAGCGATATTTTTGTTAATTTTATAGCTTGCACCTATAGATGGTTCAAATTCAACAAAATTTGTCGACGAATTAGGCCTCCGATCCCCATTGACACCAACAACAGAATCTAGCCCTGTTGTAGTATTGTATGGAAATGTGGCAAGTGAGTTATTAACAAAATCTGTATGCATAGAAACAACGCTCAACCCAGGTGTCAGCCGAATATTTTTATTCGGCCGAATCACATCCTGTGCAAAAGCAGCAAGATCTGTTTCATACAAAAACGAGTTGTGAAAATTATGTGGAATAGCAAGACTATAGTTAACCGGTGTACCGTTAATAAGAACCGGCTGCCCCACATTCGGCCCCGAACTATATACGGCTGGATTGTTTGGATTATAGTAATCTAGAAATGAATTAAATTTGTTATAAACTGCATAACCGCCTATTGATAACGTATTGTATGGTAATTTAAATGTAAAATAAGCTTTATCACCAAACGTTTGGCTGTGAGCATTGTAGTACTGTATTAGTACATTGTTGCTTTGACCATAATTATCATAATGTTCATGTATTCTCTCTCCATATCTGTAAAATAATATGTTGTGAAATGAAGATATTGAATCTAATCTATCAAAAAATTTTGAATATATGAGATATGTTCTTATTGGTATCCTCTTATAATATATAGACTTTGGCAATGTATTATAAAATCCCGTCGTCTGTTGAGAATAAATTGGTCCTGGGTATGGATTCCCTGTTATAGGATTATCGCCATTGATAGTAACTTGCGAATTCGGAGATACTGGGATAGGCACAGGTCTATAAGCAGAAGACCTGGATGCGAATCCTCCAATGCTGATTCGACCACCAGGGAATTTCTTGATTATCTTTGCATAATACGCGTAGTTATTTGATGGATTGTCGAAGCCATAACCGCTTAAATAATTTCCACTTCTGCCGATAGTTCCGGCAAATACGGCTGACCAACCGTCGTGTTCACCAGTATCAAAAGAGAAATTGGTACCGCGCGCGCCGTATGACCCGAAGTAACCACCGATATCAGCCTGCGCCTTGGCTGTTGGTTCAATAGGTACAAAATTTAGGCCACCACCGATGTTATCGTACCAGCGATTAATGGGGTATCCTGGGCCGTAAGTGACAGATACGCCCTTGATAAAAGAAAGATTAGGAATCTCTGAAGCCTGCCAGACACCGTATGCCGGATCGACCATTGGCACACCATCGAAAGTAACCATGACAGTCCCATCGTTGGAATTGCCGGCTATATTCCCCCACCCCGTTTTCATACCATTGATACTGATACCCGCCCTCGGGGAACCACTCGTGCCATCAGCCTCAATGCTTACTCCGGGCGCAACAGCTAGCGCTTGAGCCGCACCGGCAGCCGGCCCCAATGCCTTGATCTGCTTTCTGCCTACCACTTTAATTGATTGAGTCGAGTTGAATATTTCTCTTTTCGTGGGCAATTTTAGTAATGTATTCAATGCCCCTGAGGATGCTGTTACCTCTCCAGCATTTACAACAGTACCACTTCCGGAACTTACAGTCTGTGCGGATGCAGTATGGCTAAAGGGCAACGTCGCCATAGCAGTCGTTCCGAGTAAAAAAAATATATGTTTGTACGACGTTGGTCCCATAAACTTCTTATGACGTCTGTAAATGTAGGGCTCCATGACCTTGTACATTCGGTGTCTCCGTGCAAGTTATGTTTCACATGCAGGAATCTACCTAAAGACTTTCCTGCGCACGGAATCGATATCAAAAAAAACTATGAATTTGATGACAATAAAAAGTCATACATATTACAATGCGAAATAACACATATATTTGATTATTCGATATAGATGCAACAAAACATGAAATATGACATGAAAAGTATCGCCAAGTCGACGCATAATACAGTTATAAACCAAAAATGAAAGGCGATCTGCACGGGCATATGGCCCCGGCAACAGCGCCGATATTTCGGTTCTGTTGCCGATATTCGATCGCCAGTGGTCGCGCTTCGGTATCGGCCGTGTCAGTGCCCTCGCAGGTCACGGCGTCAAATTTTCTGCCCCCCTTTAACGACCACTTTAATACTGGTTCACGTCGATGATGCCCCTGCCATCATCGGTGACACGGCGGCCTCGTCCGTGGTCTCATTGCTCGCAGCCTCCAGACTGAGACCGGCCGGCTCGCGCAGGCATACCGCTGTCAACGCCAGTCCAACCATCGAAAAGACAAAGGTGATGCGCAGCGTGCCATAAAGCCCAAAATCTGTGATCAGGATCGGGAAGATAAATGCGCCGATGAACGCACCCACTTTCGCCACTCCCGCCGAGGCGCCGTGGCCGGTGGTACGTATGTTGACCGGAAAGACCTCGCTGGAGAGCAAGAATGTCGTCGTATTCGGCCCGAATTCGGCGAAAAAATAGGACAGACCATAGACGATCAGGAAGAGTCCGATGGTTGAAATCAGCGCCGGAAACAGTCCGATGATCAGAAACATCAATCCCATGCCCGCAAAGCCGATCAGTTGCAGCCTCTTATGGCCGATCCGATCTACTGTCAGGATCGCGAGGATATAACCGGGCACCGCCGCCACCGCGAAGATAATCAGGCTCATTGCCGTGCTGGTCAGTAGGCTTGCATGCGGCGCGATCTGCTGCATGATCATAGGGGTCGAAATCGTGTTGCCATAATAGGCATAGTCGAACACGAACCACGCGCCGGCGGTCCCCAGGAAAGTAAGCAAATAGCGGCTGAATGGCTGCTTCACCACCTTGTCGCGCCCTGCGGACGTCGCAGTTCCCAAGCTGAACGAAGCGAGTTCTCGCGCAGCGCGCGTACCGTCGCCTTTCACCCTGGCAAGCCATCGCGGGCTTTCCGGCAGGGTGCGTCGAATATAGATCACCATTGCTGCCGGTAGAGCGCCCAGGCCGAGCATGATGCGCCATGCGATGTCGTGATCGATGCCGGCGGCTAGCAGAGTGAGCGCGATCGCCGGACCAACCACTAGGCCGGCTGCCTGGGTGGAAAACACGAGGCTGACCATGCGGCCGCGTGATTTCGTGTTGGAATACTCGCTCATCAAAACGGCGGAAAGCGGATAGTCACCACCGATTCCGAATCCGAGGATCACTCGAGCAATCAAAAGAATGGCGACATTGGGGGCGAACGCCGAGAGGAGAGCGCCCACCGTCATCAAGAGAGCTTCAAGGCCATAGATCGACTTACGACCAAAAATATCCGCAGTACGCCCGAATACGAAGGCGCCAACAAAGGTGGCGGCCAGCGAAATCGAGCCGATCAGCGCGACCGATCCGGGCGACAAATGCCATTCACCCTTTATCAAGGTCAGAGCAGTGCCGATGATGAACAGATCGTAGGCTGAGGCAAAAAATCCCATTCCCGCCGCAAAAATAGCTCGCAAATGGAACGGACTGAATACGACCTGGTTGAGCGCCTCGGAGACGGTATTTTCTACGGACGGAAGTGATGCTGCTGATGTCGATGTCGACATGGAAGGCTCCTCGTCCTGGGTAAGTCCTGAATGGGCATCCGACCTAGGCTAATCGAGGAAACCACCTAGAGGCTATGCGAGCCGCCGTGTGTTACGTTTCAATTACGGAGACCAACATCGAGTAACGTTCCGGTGATGCGCTTGATACTATTGTCCCGATTCCGATTGGTATCCCTGACTTGATTATGCTGTTGTCTTGAGAATGCATGGGGTTAGGCGACGATCAAACAATCTGATATCTTCATTTCTGCCCCCTCATCCCGCCAGCCACTCCCTGAGCTTCGACCACCGGCGCCGGCCCGAGACATTCCGCACGGCGATGGCGACAGCACGCCGACTGCCGACCAGAACGACAAGTCGCCGACCGCGCGTGATGCCGGTGTAGAGCAGGTTCCGCTGCAGCATCACGTAGTGCTGGGTCAGCACCGGAATGACGACGGCAGGGTATTCAGAGCCCTGGGACTTATGGATCGTCGCCGCATAGGCCGGCACCAGCGCGTCCAGCTCGCCGAGGCCGTAGACCACCTCCCGTCCGTCGAAGCCGACGGCGATCTCACCAGCCTCCGCCTCTACCCGGGCGATAAAGCCGATATCGCCGTTGTAGACCTCTCGATCGTAGTCGTTCTCGATCTGCATGACCTTGTCGCCGGGGGCGTAGGTCCAGCCGAATCTCTCGACCCGCGGCTCCGCCGCGCCATTCAGCGCGGCCTGCAGGGTGATGTTGAGTGACCGTGCGCCGACCCCGCCTCGGGCCATCGGACAGAGCACCTGGATGTCGCGAATCGGATCCAGTCCGAACCGGCGCGGAATCCGCGTCTTCACCAGCTCAACAATCCGCTCGACCGCCGCCTCCGCCTCGTCGGCCGCCACGAAATGGAAATCGCTCTCGGGATCGGCGCGGCCGAGATCGGGGATCTCTCCTCGATTGACGCTATGCGCCACGGTGATGATCCGGCTCGCCGCGGCCTGGCGGAAGATCTCTGCCAGCCGCACCACCGGTATCGCGCCAGACCCGATCAGGTCCGCGAGCACCTGCCCCGGTCCCACCGAGGGAAGCTGGTCGACATCTCCCACCACCAGCAGCGCCGCCTCGTCGGGGATCGCCCTGGTCAGCGCATGCATCAACGGCACGTCCACCATCGAGGTCTCGTCGATCACCAGCAGGTCGCATTCCAGCGGATGGTCGACGCCGCGGCGGAAACCGCCGCTCGCAGGATCTACCTCGAGCAGGCGGTGGATCGTCTTCGCCTCGACCCCCGTCGTCTCGGCAAGGCGCTTGGCTGCCCGGCCGGTCGGCGCGGCGAGCAGAATGCGGACGGATTTCGCAGCGAGGATCCGCAGGATCGCCCGGACGATCGTGGTCTTGCCGACACCCGGTCCGCCAGTGATCACCAGCAGCTTCGAGGTCAGCGCCAGCCGCACCGCCTCACTCTGGCTCATCGCCAGATTCATGCCGAGATGGCTTTCCACCCAACCGATCGCCTTGTCGGCATCGATCGATGGCCAGGGCGTTTCACCGGAGGCAATGGTCCGCAGCCGCTCGGCGATACCCTGCTCCGCCCGATACAAGCCGGCCAGGAACACACAATCGGTGCCCGCCACCTGATCGGCGATCACCGTGCCCTCTGCCAGTTCGAGGTCGAGTGCCGTCCCGATCAGCGGCGCCGGCACCTCGAGCAGCGCTTCGGCGAGCGAGACCAGTTCGCCAGCCGGCAGGCCACAATGGCCATCATCCATTGCCGTCGCCAGAGCATGTCCGATGCCGGCACGCACCCGGATCATCGCATCCCTGGCGATGCCAAGCTTCTCCGCGATCGCATCCGCTGTCCGGAAACCGATCCCCCTGATGTCCCGCGCCAGCCGATAAGGGTTCTCGCTCATCACCTGCACCGCGTCGGCGCCGTAGGTCTTGAAGATCCGCACGGCGCGGGCCGTGCTCACCCCATGGCTGTGCAGGAACACCATGATCTCCCGCACCACCTTCTGCTCGGCCCAGGCATTGACGATCCGCCCGGCCCGCACCGCGCCGATACCCGGCACCTCGCGCAGGCGCTCGGGCTTTGCCTCGATCACGTCGAACACCGTCTCGCCGAAGGCCCGGATCAGTTTCTTCGCATAGACCGGGCCGATGCCGCGGATCATGCCGGAGGCCAGATAGCGCTCGATCCCCTCGGCCGTGGTCGGCGCCGATGTCCGCAGGAACCTCGACCGGAATTGCTGGCCATGAACCCGGTCGTTCACCCATTCACCGCTCGCGGTCAGCCACTCACCAGCGCTGATCGTCGCGGCATGCCCGATGACTGTAACGAGATCACGGTGTCCCCGGGCCTTCACCCGCAGCACGCAAAAACCGTTCTCGGCATTGTGGAATGTCACCCGCTCAACCAGGCCCGCGAGGACCTCGCGATCGGGTGTCTGAGCAGGGGCAGTGGAAATAGAATGGTTCCCCATCACCCCATGCGACGCTGTCTTCCGGCGCCGGTCAAGTCAGTCGCAGGCGCGTCTGCTTACGCGGCGCGGCTCCAAGGAGGGGGGCAAAAAAATGGCGGCCATTGAGGCCGCCAAGTTTAGGGAGGAAACGTCCAAAAAGGCGAGGCAGTGCCTCGCGCAGGACCGATATAGCGCCGCAGGACGCAGTTGTCTTATATATTTTGTGCAGTGCAGCATTGTTGCCTGTCATGACCCGGAGCAACGGGGTAGAATTCCTGGCACCGATTATGGAATTGGCCGTGCCAGAGAGCAGCAGGGACGATAGCAGTTCCTCAAGGAACTGGATCCAAAACCCTACCGCCCGCGGCCACGCTTGCGGCTTTCCTGTTCAACCGGACGTTCCTCGGCTTGGCGCTGCGCCTGGCGGCGATGCCCCTCCAGCGCTTTCTGTAGGCGGGCGCGAGCACTCCGGTGAGCAGCCTCGATTAACGGCCGCGCCCGCTCCCACCCCGCCGCCACGGCTGCCCTTACGGCCGGAGCCGCCCGCTCGATGCGGGCCAGCGCCTGCCCCTTATCCTCGGCAGCGCGCGCCATGGTTTCGGTCAAGCGGCTTTGCGCGCCGGCCCGGGCCTGGCTGCGCGCAAAACGCTGGGACAGGTCAGAGGGTAAGCCGGCGGCCTCGCGTTTCTCGTCGGCCGCCAGCCCTTTGAGGAAGGCGCGGGCAGCATTGCGGCGGGCCTCCTCGCCGATCTTCACCAGATCGAGCGCATTGGTCTTTTCCGGCTGGCGCGCGATGTTCCGCGTCCAGTTCGTCCAGATGTCGTGCTCGCGGATCGGACGCGGATCTCCAAGCGGCCGGCGGCCCGCGATCTCCTGACGCTCGGCGCCTTCCGAGGTCAGCCAGTAATCCCGCTCCCGGTGCCGCGACCCGGACACATAGGTCTTGAAGCCGTCCGTGGTCTGCGAGCCGCCCGGGGTTACAAAGATATGCTCGGTCGTGGTGATTCCCTGGGCGGTGTTGGTGGTCATGGCATAGCCATAGGCCAGCCGCATCCGGCCGGTTTCCTTGTCGGCCAGCGTGTCCCACTTCACAAAGCCCTCGCGGCCATGGTCGTTCCGCAGCACCAGGCCTTCGTCGCGGATGCTGGTGATTTCGAGGATCGAGCCGTTATCCCCGATCGCGCCCTTGCTGCCGTCCAGCATCGCCGCATTGGTCCGGGCGAAGAGCCGGATTTTTTCGCCGATGGCGATCGGCATCGCGTAGTGCTCGCCGGTATTCTTGTCGATCGCTGCCAGCGTCATGCGGCTCTGCCCCAGCTCGCCAGAGGCCAGCAGCCGTTGCCGGATTGCCTCGCCGATCGCGCGCGCATCCTGATTGGTCGGTGTGCTGATCGAAAGCGTAAAGCGCGGCCGGTCGGCGTTCGCTTTCCGGCGCTCATCCCAGAGTTCGGCGGCCCGCGCGATCACCTCGCTATGCCCGCCGGCGACGATCTCGGCCGTGCCGTCCTGCCGCTTCATGTCCAGCGCCTTGCCAACAGCCTCGGCACCGCCTTGGCGCAGCAAGCCCGCGATTTCGCGCGCCCGTTCGTTGGTTTGGCGCACGGTGCTTTCGATCGACGGCACCTTGCCCAGCCCTTTTGCGAGAAGGCCGATCACCTGGCCCGCCTCGATCGACTGGCATTGCTTCGGATCACCGATCGCCACCATGCGGAACCCGTGCCGCTCCTGGAGCCGCAACAGATCGAGCATCTGGCGCGTGCCGATCGTGCCCAGCTCATCGATCACCACGACGCTGCGGTGGGACAAATCCAGCCGGCCGCTCTCCACCCGGTTAATGAACACCGACACGGCCGCGATCGTGTCACGCCCGCCGGTCTCGGCCTCGGTATTCAGCCCGGCCTCGCGCAGCTCGCGCGCCTGGCGCCAGCCGAGGCTGATGCCGTGAATGTCCGCACCCTGGTCACGCCACGCCGCCACCAGCGGCTTCAACAGCGTGGTCTTGCCAGCACCGGCCGCACCGATCCCCACCGCGAACCGGCCGCCCATGCCGAGATGATCGATCATCCGGCGCTGGGCAGCGCCATGCGCGCCGGTGAAGCTCAGCCCGCTCGCCTCGATCCCGCGCTTGATCTGTACCGGGTTGAGCGTGCCGCGCCGATCCCGGCCCGCCTGTCCCGCCAGCTCGACCAGCGCGCTCTCCTGCTCGACATGGGCGCGCGTCGTCAGCCTGGTTATGGTGATCGTCACATCCGGGTTGTCCGGGTCATCCCGCTCGGTCTCGACCGCGATGATCTGCGTGCGCGCGGACTCACCATTGCCGCCAGCACCGCCCGTTTCGACAACACCGCGCGCCCGCAACCGCGCGATCACCTGATCAACATCACCGCCATCCTTGATCCCGGCCGCCACCAGGCCACGCGCTGCGGCAACGCGCTCATCCTCGGCCTTGATGACCGCCCGCCGGGCAAACTGCTCGCCCAGCACGCGCGAAGCCGCCTCATAGGCCAGATCAAGCCGGGCCGCTTCGGTCAGTTTCTCCGCTGGCACTGCGTCCTGCAGAACGCTCTTGTGCTGATAGCCGCGATCCTCCGCCTGGCGCCGCCAGCTCGCAAAATCGCTCAGATCATCGGCCTTGGCACTGCGGCTCGCAAAGGCACCGCCTTTCAGCAGCTTGATTCGTTCGTCGCCGGTCATGCGGTCCCAATCCGCCCCCAGCGAGGCGGCATAGGCTTTCGCGTCGGAGAGGGCATCGCGGGTCCGCTTACTGAACGCCGCCCTGATCTCCTCTGGCACGGCGCTGAGCCGCGCCGCGCCGGTGGTTCGGTCCAGCTCTATACTCGCGCCGGCCCGCCGGAGATTCTGGGCGAGATGAGCCTGGTAGATCGCTCCCCATTCATGAATGCGGCCGTGCATCTGCAACGTGTTAAGGGACACAACCCGGCCGCTCTCAGTGACGATGACATTCGGCACCGCGACATGCGTATGAAGCTGCGGATCGCCGGCCACTTTCACCGAGACGATCTCGGTTTCCGTGCGGCCATCCGCTGTCTGCCGGGCGATTTCGATTGTGGGCCGGGCCGTATAGTGGTCAAAGGTGATCCACCCGATACGGCCCTGCTCGGTGCCTTCCTTGCCGCCTTTGCCCTTCCGGGCCTGGCCAATGACCTGCTCGATCTCGGCCATGGTCGCGGCCACCGCATCCTTGTGCGCCTGGGCCAGCTGGTTGCGCTCCGCCTCGGTCGGCGCGAAGGCCCAGGCTAGCGACACCGACTTGTCGGCCGAGAAGGTAAAATCAACGTAGCCGATCGGGGTTTTCGAGCGGTTCACCGCGTTCCGCCAATCGGCCGCATCCAGCGCCGCTCCATCAGCCCGTTTGCCATCAAGGATGTTGGCCCGCTCGGTCTCGGAAAGGCCGCGTCCGTCTTTGGCGCCGAGTGCCTTGTAGAGCCGCACAAGCTCGGGATGAGGCGCGGGCTGTCTTGGTTCGGTCTCGTGGGCGGGCGGGCCATCTGGCGCCGCGCTAGGAGAGGTAGGCGCCAGCTTCGCCTCGATCCGCGCCCGGTCGGCAGCGCTCGACGCCTGGGCCGTCGCCAGCGCCCGCCGCAAGCCGGCGGCGCCGCCTTCGCGCAAGGCATCGGCCCAATCGGCGCCCTTTGCTCCGCCCGCAACATCAGCCGGCGGTTCAAGATAGACCGCCTCGCCGCCATTGGCCTCGATCAAGGCCGCGGCCTTGGCGGCCGCCTTCTGCCCGGCCTCGCCAACATCACGGCCATTATGGAGGCGGGCATTATCGCGATCGGCCAGCAGCGCAACCGGCGTCGAGCCGCTGAACTGCCCGGCCCAGGCCACCAGGCCGCCAGCATTGTAGCCGACAACACCAGCCTGCCGCGTTGCCTGCACCACACTCGCGACGGTCTCGAACCCTTCACCGGCAACCCGGGCCTGGTCATGGCCACCAATCGGCACCGCCGCGCCAGCAGGCGGATGCAGCAGCCAGGCGCCCGAGGCCCCCAGCATCCGGCGGCCGATTTTTGCTCCGCCCTCGGTCAGATAGGTGCGCTGCACGCCCGTCAGCCGCACCAGGCCATCCTCATCCTGGCCGAACATCGGCGTCAGCATCACCACCGCCGCACCGGCCGCCAACTCCGCTGCGTCATAGTTCGGATGCGGCCGGACCAGCCGCACATGGCTCATCAACCAATCAGGATCGAGACCGCGCCCGCTGAGATAGGCCCGGGCTGACGCCCGCAGGACCGCGGCCTCGTCCACGCGCGCCGCATGCGCCGCGCGCTGCTGCAATTTCTGCCCCACCGCCCCGTGCAAACGCGGCGCGCGCAGCTCGCCCGTGCCCGGAATCGCCTCATCCCAGAGCTTCCCGGCAATGCTCTTGCGAAAGGTGTTGCGCCGTATCTCGGCAGTACGCGCCGCCTTGGCCGCCTCGGGATCCAGCTCGACCGCCTCGGCTTTGACGCCCAGCCGGCGCACCAGGCTCTCGAACCGTCCGCCTTCGCTGGCGGCAAAGTCGGTCCATTGGCCAGTGGTGGCGTTGACCGAGACCGTCCAGCTTTCTCCTCCGCGCCAGGTCGCTTGCAGGCGCAACCGGCCGCCGCTGGTCCGGTAAGGCACACCGGCGGCATCAAGCGCCGCCGCAACATCGATCGCCCGTGGTTCCGCTGGCCGCTCCTCGGCCGCCGGGCCACGCGGCGGCACCGCCGGTTCACCGCCCCGCGCAACATCCGCGCGCCAGTCAGCCGACAACTCCGCATCCCGATCATACGCGGCTGCCTCGTCCATCGGGGGCGGTGCAAAATCATCCGGCCAGGGCGGCGGGCCGTCTGGCGCGTGCCCCAGCTCGCCAAGCACCGCCGCTTCGGCGGCAAGGGCCGCGTCGCGATCCTCCGCCTCGTTCACCTCAACAGCCTTTGGCGCTGCGGTCTGCGGATTGGTCGAAAGGGGCGCCTCCACGGGCGCGGCTGGCAGATCAAGTCCGTCAGCCCGTTTGCCGGCCAGCAGGCTTTCCAGCTCCGCGCGGGTCGGCAACCGCATCGGATCAAGCCCGAATACCTCGGCAAGCGGCGTCACCGCGCGCTGATACTGTTTGCCCGCGATCTTATCGCCATCCGCCCGGTTGCCCGCCAGCAGCTCGGCAATCTCGTCACGAGTCAGCGGGCGCGACGTGTCGATCCCCAGCGCGGCGGCAACGGTGGGGTGCATATCCCGGCGGGGCTCGGGAATGGTGCCAGGGCGGGCCGCATCCGTCGCGGTGGCCGCCGCGTTATCTTCCGCCGCGGCCGTGCCGGGCTGCCAAAGCCCGCCCTCGACCGTCATGCCGCGCTGATAATACGCCGCCATGTCCTGCTCGAACCCCGGCAGCGTCATGGTCATCAGGTGATCCGCCATCTTCCCGGCGGCACCGGATGAGGTGGAGGCCGCACCGGCGCGGAACGTCAGCACGTCTCTCCGCCCGCCTCGGACTGCGATCCGTCGTCACCCGGCTCGAGCGCCGTCGCCAGGCCACGCATCACCCCGGCCTCAACCTCCGCCCCCAACCCGTCCAGCGTCGTGCCGATTTGCAGGAGCGCGGTGGTCTGGTCGCTTAGCGCGCCGGCGATTCGCGCCAAGGCTTCCTCAAGCGGGCTTTCCTCCGAAGGGGTCGCCAGCTCGATCAGCCGCGCCAGCATTTGGCTGTGCGTGTTCTGCGTTTCGATCATCAGCCGCATCGCCTGGATGACGGCATCGAGGCGGTCATCTTTCGGGGGCGGCGGGGCGGTTTCGGGCTCGGGCATCGGGCGGAACTCCTGCCGTCACCGTAGCCCCATTGTCACTTGCGCCGCAAGCTCCATAGGTGCAATGGTCTGTAACTCCTCTTCTGAACTTTCCGCTCGCATCGTGGCGGGGATTTGGCGGGCTTTATGGCGCGTATTTGCTGTGATTATGCCGTGAATTTGCATTTTATTTGCCGCGAAAATGGCGGTTGTTATGAAGTGAATCTGCTGAGGTTGTGCTGCGTTCTATTGACGTGCAGAGGTTGAAATCGGTAGGGTTCTCCATGCCCGCGCCTGATCTCGACATTGAAAAGCTCGGTGCGGCGATGGCTTCCGGCCTTCGTCGGCGCTCCCCGTTGATGGTCTGGTTTATCGAGCACCACGACGAATTTGCCGCCCTCCTCGACAAGCATGGAGCGCATTGGAAGGGGTTGGCGGAGCACTTCGCGGCGGCCGGGCTGGTCTCGCGCACGGGCCAGCCGCTCACGCCGCGCACCGTCGAAAACTATTGGCTGCGGGCGCGGCGCCTGGTCGCCAAGCAACGGGCCGAAGGGCGCCCGGTTACGGCGGCCCCAGCCAGCACGCCGGCGGCCGAACCGAAATTCAAACCCTTCACCTTGAGAAGCGAGGGGCGCGGTGTTTCCCCTGCGGAACGCCAGGCCCTCGGCGATCCCACCGCACCAGCTGACCAGGCGGCCCAGCCGGTGCCCAAGTTTCAACGATCATGGATGAGAAATGAGGGCCGGGGCGTTTCCGCTGCGGAACGCCGCGCCCTTGGTGATCCAACCGCCCCGGCCGATCCTGACGATCCAAAATGGAGAGGCGACAAATCCCGATAGGAGAATTTGATGACTGAGGCCCCCTCATCAGAAAAGAAGCCCACCGGCGCGGAAACACCCGCAACCCCCGTATTCCGCCCCGGCAGCTCGACCGCCGGGCTCAAGCCTGCGGAAATCAAACCGCTGCTGACCAGCGAGCAATCCAGCATCGAACCCGTCGCCCAGGGCCTCGATCTCGCCGATCGCCCCAAGATCATCCTGACGGCCGGCCGGGGCAAAACCGGCAAAACCACCTTCCTGCGCTGGATCGTGGAGATGGCGCAGCGGGACGGGAAAGCGCCGCTCCTGGCTGACATTGACCCCACCAACGCGACGTTCTCGACCTATTTCGGCGGGGTCGCTCGGCCGGACACCTTCAACCAGGCCGCCGTTCGCGACTGGCTCCAGGACTTCATGGAGTTCGCCATCGCCGAAAAACAAACCGCCATCATCGATCTCGGGGGTGGCGATACGATCCTCCGCACCATAGCCGGAGAAATGCCCGGCTTCGATGCAATGATCGAGGAGGCGGGCATGGCCGTGGTGATGTTCTACCTCGCCGGCCCGCATCCCGAGGATTTAACCCCTGCGGCCACGCTCGGCGCCTTGGGCTTCAAGCCCCGCGCGCGGGCCTTCGTGCTCAATGAAGGTATGGCTCCAGCCGGACAATCCCGCGACCAGGCATTCAGCCGCGTGATCTCCTCCAACGTCTATCGCGATGAAACGGCGGACGGCGCGCTCACCCTCTGGATGCCGCGCCTGCACGCGGCCGAGGCGGTCGAGGCGCGCACCGCGAGTTTCATCGCTGCACGGGACGGTCAGACAGAACCGCCGCTCGGGGTGTTCAACCGCTCGCGGGTGGGCCACTGGCTCAAGGCTATGGATGAGCAATTCGCCGGCGTGAAATCTTGGATGCCATGAGCGAGGCTGTCGATCAGGACGGAGCAGAAGCCGCGATCCGCGCTGCGCAAGCGGAGCTGGATCGGGCCGAACAGCTGGCCCGGCTCGACAATGACCCCACCGCGCAAACGCTCCACGCGCTCCGGGTGTTTTTAGACTCGACCGCCGCCATTGCCGCCGATCAGCGGCGCGCCATGGCTGAACACCGCTTGCATGTCGATCGGGATTTTAGCGCCGTGCGCCAGGCGCGGGATGGCTTGGCGCAAACCATCGATCAAGCCTTTCATGCCGCAAAGGCGCAGGCCGAAGCGGCGCATGCGGATCTCTCGCGCCAGTTTGTGGCCTCGTTTGCGAAAGAGGCAGAAAAGCGCCTCAAGTCCATGTCGCGATGGGTATGGTGGCGAACGCTCGCCTCGGGCTCGGCACTGGCGATCGTGATCCTCGCGCTCGGCTATGGCCTGGGCTACTGGCGCGGCAACGCGGCCGGGTACAGCCAGGCCGCCGGCACCATTCACGCTGCCGGGGCCGTTGAGCAATCCGTCCTCGGCTCGCAAGGCCCGGCTGGCTTGGCGCAATGGCACCAACTCATGCGCGACAACGCCATCCTCGACACGATGAAAACCGACTGCACCGGCAAGAACGTGGCGCATCAGGATGGCCGCACGGCTTGCCATCTCTGGCTTTGGACAACGCCGAATGTCGCACCGGCCGCTATTGCGGCCATGCGCATGAAAGCGAGACAATGAGCAGGGTATAGACCCAACGGATGCCGGTATGAGCGCGGACATTGAGCAGGGTTTGCCGTCTGCCGAGGCCGAGAGGCTCTTGCGGCAATTTGGTACGAACGAGGTTGCGGATAAATCCGAGAGCTGGCCGCATGCGCTGGCAGCCAAATTATGGGCGCCTTTGCCTTGGATGCTCGAAGCCACAATCCTGCTGGAAGTGTTTCTCGGTCACGGGCTGCAGGCTGTCATTATTTCCGTATTGCTGATTTTCAACGCCATTCTGGGGCTGACCCAGGAAGCCCGCGCCAAGGCGGCGGTCAAGGCGCTCCGGCGGACACTGGCGGTGATGGCCTCGGTCCGGCGCGATGGACGCTGGATGCGCCTCGGTGCATCTCAGCTGGTGCCCGGCGATCTGGTAAAACTGGCGCTTGGCGCGGTGGTGCCCGCCGATATTAAAATCGCCGCAGGCAACGTGCTGGCGGACCAATCGATGCTGACGGGTGAATCCCTGCCGGTTGAGCGCAAACCGGGCGATCTGGCCTATGCCGGCGCGATGATCCGCCAGGGCGAGGCTACCGGCATCGTGGTGGCCACCGGCACACGCACCTATTTCGGCAAAACAGCTTCCTTGGTGCAGGATGCTCACGGTGTCAGCAGCGAGCAGCGCGCGGTTCTGACGGTGGTGCGGGATCTGGCCGTGGTCAACGGTGCCGTGGTGCTGGCGATGCTCGCCTATGCCCATGCGATTGGCCGGAGCTTCGCCGAAACCGTACCCTTGCTGCTGACCGCCCTGCTTGCATCCATCCCCGTTGCCCTGCCTTCCACCTTTACCCTGGCCGCGGCGCTTTCGGCCCGGCGGCTGGTGCGCGGCGCGGTGCTGCCCACAAGGCTCGCCGCAATCAACGAGGCGGCGACGATGAGCCTACTCTGCTCGGACAAAACCGGAACATTAACGCAGAATGCGCTGTCGATTGAAACGATCATCGGCTTTGACGGCATGGCTGAAAACGCCGTGCTGGCCGCCGCGGCTGCCGCTTCGTCGGAGGGCGGCGATCCGGTTGATCAGGTGATTATCGATGCCGCCCGGTTACGCGGCGTGGCAGTGCCTGAAGCCACGGGCTTCACGCCTTTCGATCCAGCGTGCAAATATGCGCAAGCGCGGCTAGCGGATGGCAGCCTGCTCCGTAAAGGGGCGCTTGGCGCGTTGCTCCAAGTTCCGCTTTCCGCTGAGCAGGAAGTTGCACGGCAGCATCTGGCCGAGGCCGGCTGCCGGGTGCTTGCCGTCACCCGGACCGTTGGCGCCGCCACTGTCCTGCTCGGATTACTCGGCCTTGCCGACCCGCCGCGCGAGGATGCGGCCAGCCTCATCACAGCCTTGCAGGAGCTTGGCGTGCGTGTGGTCATGGTCACGGGCGACGCGCCGGAGACGGCCAGGATGATTGCCAAATCCGTTGGCATCACGGGCGATATTTGCGATTCTGCAACGCTTGAAACATTGGCCGCGCCAGGTGATTACGGCGTGTTCGCCGGGGTGTTCCCGGAGCAGAAATTCCGCCTGGTAAAGCTGTTCCAGCACGGCGGCCATGTCGTCGGCATGTGCGGCGACGGCACCAACGACGCCCCGGCGCTGCGTCAGGCGCAGATGGGCATTGCCGTTTCAACGGCCACCGATGTCGCCAAGGCGGCGGCAGGGCTGGTGCTCACCTCACCCGGGCTGGCCGGCATACTGGATGCCATCCGCGAGGGCAGGGCGGCGTTTCAGCGCATCCGCACTTACACACTGTCGATGGTGGTCCGCAAAATCGCCTTCGTTCTTTATCTGGCGCTCGGATTGGTGATGACCGGACATGCGGTTCTAACGCCGCTGCTGATGGTTTTGCTGCTGATCGTCAATGATTTCCTGACCATGGCGATTACAACGGATCGCGCCTTGCCCTCTTCTCATCCCCGGCGCTGGCGCATCGGCCGGATCATCACCGAAGGCGGGGTTTATGGTTTGGCCACGCTCGGCTATGCGGCGTTGATGCTTCTGGCCGGGCGCGTGATCTGGCATCTGCCACTGCCGCAAATCCGCTCGCTCTCTTTCCTCACCCTCATGCTGGCAATCCAGGCCAGCGTTTATGTCATCCGCGAGGAGCGCTGGTTCTGGTCCTCGACGCCCAGCCTCTGGCTGAGCGTCGCCACGCTCGCCATGGTTGGGTTCAGCCTGCTGGTTGCGGGGATGGGTATCTTGATGGCACCGCTTGGGTGGAAGATTCTGGGCACAATCATGATCAGCGCGGCCGTGTTCACGCTGCTGCTCGATCTTTTGAAACATCTTGCCGTGCAGGTGGAGCGCAGGGGATTCAGCCACGCCGGGTGACGACCCGTGTTGCGAGCTTGACGATTTGCCCAGGCTCGTATAGCGGCCAAATGCCCAATCAGCTGGACACCCGCTTCCTCTGCGTAAACTTAAACAAACGAGACTTTCAGTTGATGCCCCGTTGCTTCCGCATAGCGACGCAGCGTCGAAACGGATGGTGACACTTTACCGCCTTCTAATCTGGCAATGGCAGACTGTGTGGTTCCAATCTTTAGTGCCAATTCGGATTGCGTCAGCTTAGCTTCCATCCGCACGCGGATCATCTCCTCGATCAGCCTATAATCTGCATCCGCCTGTGCATATTCTACCCGAAACTCGGGGTTTTCCATTAGCTTTTTCTTCAACTCGCCAAGTTTTGTCATAGCTTCACCTCTTTCATTCTCTCTTGTGCAAACTCCAATGCCCGCCTTGGGGTTTTCTGTGACTTCTTGACAAAGACATGCAAGACGACCACTCGTCGCCCTGTCACCGCTACATAGATGCCCCGCGCTATTCCTTCCGCTGCCTTTGCTCGAAGCTCCCAAAGCTTCCCATCTAAATGTTTGACATGCGGCTCATGAAGCTGGTCCAGCCCGCGGCTTTCAACCATCTCGAACAGCCGTAACAACCGGGCTTGCAACTTCGGCGGCAACTCCATGATCTCATCATCCACGACATCCAGAGTCTCAACCGACCATCTCATATACGCTATATAGCGTATATGCTATTTTTATGCAAGCGCGGGCAACCTTGCCCTGCTCGATAGCGGGATAATTTCTGCCGGGAGCGAGAAACAGCAACCTCTGTTACGTCACCATGATGGGGAGGTGGCCAAGACCATGATACCTACAACAGCACCGATCCACGCATGTTCCTTCTTAAATTGCAAAGCCAGAGCCTCAGCACCAGGCCGCCGACTATGTGCCTCGGCCCAGGCAAGAATGCCGGTGATAAAGCCTGCAACACTAAGAGCTAACGTGATCTTTTTCATAAGAGAGTTCCTTTCATCACTCAGGATTTTGACTTCATAATTGCGTAAGTTACGAATATGCCGAGTGCAGCCCCTGCAAGCAGGATAAGGCCGGGATGCAGATCATGGACACCCTTGGCATCCACGATGGTCACGCCCTGGACAGAGGCTTCCACTTCTGTCTGGTCGGCAATAGCCAGGATTTGTGCGGGCGGCATATCGAGGGCTTGGGCCGCGCGGCGCAAATGTTCCAGCGTCACACTGGTGTGGCCGCTTTCAATCCTTGACCAATTCGCCTGGGTGACACCGACAGCTTGTGCCAGGTCCTTTTGTGGCATGTTCCGTTGAGCACGCAGAGCAGTGAGGACTTTGCCAACGATGGCGGGATAGGTAGTGCCTAAATTGTGAGGCTGATGATCCATGATTACGTCCAGCGTCTAATTTACGTCTGGATTATATATTGAGTTTAACTAAACAACAAGCAAAATCTGAGGCTCCCTATCCAAAGCCCGCCATTCCACTTCCGGCCCACATCTGGCGGCAAACTCAATGGTGGATACGTATGTCCGGAACCGGTCGATTTCGGACAGCCAACCGGGAATATGCCCAAAACTGTGCTTGACGGCATTATGGGCAATGACCGATAGTCGCGGTAGATTTTTGGACGAAATTGCCCAATGTCGCGCGTATTTCTGTATGCCCGCGTATCGACGGTTGAGCAGACCGCCGAGAATCAGATCGCCGAGGTGAAGGCCGCCGGCTTCGCCATCCGCCCGAACCGGATCATTATGGAAACAATCTCGGGAAGCGTCGCGGCTCGCCAACGGCCCGAGTTCCGCCGCCTCCTCGATCGCCTCGAAGATGGTGACGTTCTCGTTGTCACAAAGCTCGATCGGCTCGGCCGTAGCGCACTCGACGTGCGGGCCACCGTCGATGCCCTCGCCGGCATCGGTGTCCGGCTGCATTGTCTGGCCCTGGGCGGCGTCGATCTCACCAGTTCGGCCGGCCGCATGACCATGCAAGTGATCGCGGCCGTAGCGGAATTCGAGCGAGACCTGCTGATTGAACGCACGCAAGCTGGGGTCCAGCGTGCAAGAGCGAGCGGCAAGGTGATCGGGCGGCCCGCATCTTTAACAGATGAGCAAAAGGCGGCTGTCAGGTCGGAGCGAGGATCCGGCGCGTCAATTTCATCCCTAGCGCGGAGCTACAAAGTCAGCCGTCAGACCATCGGCCGTGTCTGCGAATGAAGCCTTGTCGCCTGGCTTATCGCCGTGCGGGTGCGGATCGCCGATGGACCGCCGCAGCCGATCCGCGACATGGGGGCTCAGCACATGCCAGGTGAAGAGGTCTGACTCAACGGAGGGCGCCGTTCGAATGGCGAACGCAAATACTACGTCTCCAACGAGAGCAAGTCCGGCGCACCACAACCATTGTTTCCCTTGCCACCGCTCGGCCCACTCGAGTGCCGCCAATTCGACTACACAGACCTCGCCGACAGTCTCGCTGAACTCGACGCCACGATCCGTAGGACGCGACAATCGCTGGATGGGCTGGTGTGGATACGGCAAGATGAGCCGTAATGACAAACACCTCTTTTTTGACTCTGTTCTCCTGCCGAACCCTCCATGAGCAAGAGGCAATGAACCAATGATCCCGACAACATCGCGAAAGGAAGGTCTACATCGTGGCGCCTTACCGGGATCTCCGGCATTCAAGCAGGCAGGCCTGCGGCTGACACCATCTGGCCATCTCGTATTCGAGCCCGAGAACCTGGCGATTGAACCCGCTGTAGCTGCGAGGCTTGCGCAGGCTTTTGCTCATGGCTCAGGGCCAGGACTGCTGCAACTGAGCGCCGCCGAAGTCGTAACTGATTTGCCACTGGCCCTGGGCTGGTGGCGGAGCTTCGGCCAACGTTACATTACCGTCCTCCGTCTGCAAACGACCGAGCAGGCCTACATAGTGAGATCAAACTCTCAGCCTTCAGTTCCTTCCCCCGACGAAGCTGAGCTGACGACCCTGGTGCTCACCGCGCCGATAATGCCGGGTGCTGAGTTTCTGACCCAGGACATTTTGCGCAAGCTCTGGTCCGAGATCGATCGAGCACTGATCGAGGAGCTCGAAACCAGGCAGATCGATCTGCAATCGTACCTGCATGCGCTCAACCCGGCCTGGAACCTGCTAGGGCGGGTGCATTTTAATCTGGCGGAGAACAAGGGCGATCCCGAGGCGCCCTTCGCGTTCATGGCAACCTACACCACACGGCTGTCGGCGCAGGCGAAGGTGCAGCATCTACCGCTGGGGCAAGCCTTGCGCGAATATGCCGGCGCGGCAAATCGTCGGCAGCTGCTGTCTTTGCTGATGCCGGTGCAGAGAGCGGCGGAAAGCTGCGCGTGGCTGAAGCCGATGATCGAGGGCGGCGAAATCTATCACCCGCTGCGCTGGACGCCGGGCGAGGCGGCGCGGTTTCTCGCCAGCGCCGCCGAGCTTGAAGCGGCCGGGATCGTGCTCCGCATGCCGGCGAATTGGCAGACGAACCGGCCTACGCGTCCGCGCGTCTCGGCCGTGATCGGCAGCGTTGCGCCGTCGAAGCTGGGCCTTGACGGGCTGATGGATTTCCAGATGGAGGTCAGCCTCGATGGCGAGGCTTTAAGTCCGGGCGAGATTGAACGCCTGCTGGCCGGCACCGAGCAGTTGGTGCTGCTCCGGGGCAAATGGGTTGAGGTAGACCGGGCGCGGCTTGAACGGGTCATGGCGAGGTTTCGTGAAGCCGAAACCCTGGCGGCCAAAGGCGGTCTCGACTTTGCCGAAGCGATGAGGTTGCTCGCTGGCGTCGATGAAAGCGATGCGGCGGAAGTCGCTGACCAGGAGTGGAGCCAAGTGAGGGCGGGGCCGTGGCTTAAGGAGACCTTGCAGGCGCTACGCTCACCCGGCTCCCTTGCCGAGGATACACCGCCCGGACTGCGCGGGACGCTGCGACCTTATCAGAAGGCCGGCGTGCAGTGGCTGCGCCTGCTTTCTTCTCTGCGGCTTGGTGCCTGCCTTGCTGATGACATGGGCCTTGGCAAAACCATTCAGGTTCTGGCGCTGCTCCTGGCGGAAAAATCCCGGAGGGCCGTGCGGCAGCCCAGCATTCTGGTGGCGCCTGCCTCGCTGCTGGCCAACTGGTCAGGAGAGATCGATCGCTTCGCGCCTGATCTTCGCGCTCGTATCGTCCACTCCTCAACAAGCAGTGCCACCGAGATCAAGACCTTTACTGCGGAGGATGCCGCAGCCTTCGATTTGGTGATCACCAGCTATGGAACACTGCTGCGTCTGCCGGCTCTCACCGAAATCCTCTGGCACTTCGCCATTCTCGACGAAGCACAAGCGATCAAGAACCCGGCGGCGAAGCAGACCCGTGCCACCAAGGCCTTGCACGCCGAGGCCCGGATCGCGCTCACCGGCACGCCCGTCGAAAACGCGCTCGGCGATCTATGGTCGATCTTCGATTTCATCAACCCGGGGCTCCTCGGCAGTGCCAGGAAATTCGCCCGGTACACCAAGAGCCTCGCCAACCAAAGGCAGAACCCCTACGGACCGCTGCGCGATCTGGTGCGGCCTTACATTCTGCGACGGATGAAGACCGACAAGGCGATCATCGCTGATCTACCCGACAAGATCGAGCTGAATGCGCACTGCCTGCTGAGCCGCAAGCAGGCGGCCCTTTACAGCGAAGCCGTCGACGATCTCGCTCGCAGCCTGGAGGAGGCGGAGGGAATGGCGCGCCGGGGGCTGGTACTGGCCTCTCTGGTCCGGCTCAAGCAGATATGCAACCATCCAGCCCACTGGCTGAACGATGGAAACTGGGATGAGGCCGGAAGTGGCAAATTCAGGCGGCTGCGTGAGATCGCCGAGGCTGTTGCGGCGCGGCAGGACAAGATGCTGGTTTTCACCCAGTTCCGCGAGATGGTAGCGCCGCTGGCCGCCCTTCTGGCTTCGGTCTTTGGCCGTGACGGTCTGGAGTTGCATGGCGGGACGCCAGTACGACAGCGCCGTACGCTGGTGCAGCGATTTCAGGAAGACGAGGAGGTGCCGTTCTTTGTCCTGTCGCTGAAGGCGGGCGGTACTGGTTTGACATTGACTGCCGCCTCGCATGTCGTGCATTTCGATCGTTGGTGGAATCCGGCGGTTGAGGCCCAGGCGACGGATCGTGCCTTCCGGATCGGCCAGAAATCGAATGTGCTGGTCCACAAATTTATCTGCCGCGGCACGGTGGAGGAGAGGATCGACGCGATGATCGAGGCGAAACAGTCTCTCTCGACCGAGTTGCTCTCCGGAGAGAGCGAGCTTGACCTGACCGAGATGGACGATGCGGCGCTGATCGATCTGGTATCGCTCGATATCAATGCCGTAGTGGAAGACTGATGGCCTGGCACTCTCGGAATTGGGCGCCTTATGTCCCGGTCGCGCAACGGCGACGCCAGGGTGCACGGGAGGTGGCAAGACTGCGCAAGGCCGGGCAGATGGTCAGCCCGGTGGAGATCGCCGGCCGCGCCATAGCCACAACGCCCTGGGGCAAGGCGTGGTGCGATCACCTCGAATCCCTGCACGACTATGAGAACCGGTTGCCGCGCGGGCGAACCTATGTCCGCAACGGCTCGGTGATCGATCTGCAGATCGCGCCGCGGGTGGTGACCGCGCTGGTCAGTGGCTCGGACATCTATCGGGTGACGGTGACGATTGGCCCGGTGCCTAAGACGGTATGGCAGACGATCTGCACCGATTGTGCTGGTCAGATCGATTCGCTCGTCGAGTTGCTGCAGGGGCGGCTGTCAAAGGCGGCAATGGCCCGGCTGTGCCGGCGGGAGCAGGGATTATTCCCCAAGCCGTCGGAAATCCGCTTCTCCTGCTCCTGCCCTGATTATGCCGCTCTGTGCAAGCACGTGGCAGCGGTACTCTATGGCGTCGGGGCGCGGCTGGATACAAGACCCGAGTTGCTGTTCAGGCTGCGCGACGTTGATGAGGCGGCCCTGATTGCTAATGCCGGTACGACGTTGCCGGAATCGGCGGCAACAATCCCTGGCCGAATCCTGGAAGATGGCGATGTCGCCGCCTTGTTCGGGATCGATATTGCAACATCGGCGGTCGAAAATGCCAAACTGCCGACGTCTCAGGTGCCTGTGAGCGGCAAGAGGAAAGCGTCGAGACCAACATGCCGAACCACCGGAGACAAGGTTGCCTCCACTCAGGAGTCGGCTGCAAAACCTGTTGGCCGGGCGGCCAAGACACCGAAAGCTGCCAAAGCCAAACTTCAGGCAGCTCCGGCCAGTCCGACCGCGCCTACAAAACCCAAGCGTAAAGCCGTCGACAAGCCGGTAAAATGGTGGCTGAAACCAAAGGTAGCCAAGCCGCTGAAGCGAGGCACTATGAGCAAACCCAAGATTGGCTGATCCAGCCTTACGACCAGCTTCCGCAGATCGCCCCGCCCCCCCTGCTCAGACCAACTCCAGCCGCAGCTCACGGCCGACGAGCGCGGCGGCGCGCTGGAGGGTCTCGATCGTGATGTTGCCCTTGGCCTTGAGGATACGATCGACCTGGGCACGGCTGGTGTGCATGCGCTCGGCAAGCGCAGCTTTCGTCATACCCTGGCGCTCCATTTCCTGAGAGAGCTGCCAGGCGACCACGCGCGTCAGAGCCTCGGCCTTCGCGGCTTCGCGGATACCCTCTTCGCCGAGGAATTCATCGAGCGTCGTGCCCCAATGATGGTTCTTCTTCCTGGTCACACCTGCATCTCCTTCATGCGCCGGCGGGCGAGGTCCAAATCGTCCGCCGGTGTCTTCTGCGTCTTTTTGATGAACCCATGCACTACGCCGATCCGATCATCTTCGATGAAGAACAGCACGCGGGCGATGCGCCGGCTCGGCAAGCTGCTGCGGACCTCCCAAAGGCCGCTACCAAGGGGCCGACATAGCGGCATGCCGATCGGCCAGCCAAACTGCACCGTCGCCAGGTCGGTGCCGATGATGCGGCGGTCCTCCGCCGGCAGGCATCGCAGCCAGTCGAGAACCGGCTCCGCACCACCTGCCGTGCGATAGAAAACAACGGGTATCTCGGTCAGGCGCGCGGGGTTCATACGTTCTCTAAGTATTTATCTGTATCGTAAAAGATACATCACTGCAAGGTCGAAGATTCCCCCGTCATGTGGGCCCGGATCGCGTTTCCGATCTGCGTGCGCTGACGAACCAGAAAGTCCCGCGTGCGGTAAACCACCAGAACCGATGAACAGTATTCGCTCTTGATAGCGACAAACCGCATGGAGGGACGTGTCACGGCAGCGCAGATCGCGGCTGCATCCGCAGCATCCGTTTTGCCGCGCTTCACGTAAGGCTGCACATAAGAAGGAGGAATAAGCCGGACGTCATGCCCCAGTTCCCGCAGCATTCGTATTCCGATGAAGCCGGCCACCAGCGCGTCGTTCGGTTCAGATCTCGACCCGCCCGGTCAGGCGCTTGCGTGTCGCCCCTATCGCGTTCCAGCATCACCTGCTGGAGCTTGTGCTTGAGCATCCAGGCCGACGTCTATCGCACCCCGAGAGGTCGGCCCAACTCGATGCTGGAGATGCTGACGCGCAACAAGATGCCCTGCTTGCTCTCGGTCAGATGCTACATGGCCCGGGTCTTCACTCGCTATGAGAGCGCCCGCCACAGACCGGGCAGGAAACCCGTCGGGCCAGCGGGCGGCAATCACCACCGCGCGGCATTGCACCTCCGTGCCATACAACACGCCGGCATCGCGCTGCCCCACAACATCAGCGAACACCCCGCAGACTGAAGCCACGGCCACGCACCGCCGACCCAACACCCCGAAAATGTAGTGGCAACACCCGTACACGGGGTAACCGGGGCAAAAGTCCGGGCGGGGCGCGCGCCGCGCGCGGCGTCGGTCGCAAGCTCGGTCCGGCCGACATCGCCCACCATGAGCGTGTGGCCGCCGAGCACGCTCCATGGCTCATCCGCGCGGGTGCGGTCGGTTACCGTGAGGCAGAGATGCTCCGGCGTGTGGCCGGGCGTGTGCAGCACCTCGAGCACGACATTGCCGAGTTGGAGCCGTTCGCCGTCCACGAGGCGGCGGCAAGCATAGCCCACCTCGGCTGATTCGTGGATGGCGTATTCGGCACCGGCCGCTTCGGCCAGCGCGCGGCCGGCGGAGCGATGATCGGCATGCAGATGCGTGTCGATCACAAGGCGGATCGGCGTCGCCGAGGCCGATGCGGCCTGCAGATAAAGCTCAATCGGAAACAGCGGGTCGACGACCACGCCCGCCCCCTTGCCGACGCAGCCGAGCAGATAGGAAGCCGCCGTGGGATCGGTGTGCAGGAACTGTCGGAGGATCATGGGTTTGGCTCCCGGCTGACGCGGCGATCTTGTCGCCAACGCGCTATCACATTATCATTCTCGATATTGATTGAATGAGTCGGTGATGAAGTCAAGCAGTGGTCCAAAGCAACAGATTTTCAGCCATCTCGCCGAGATCGCAGCGGCACTTGCGCATCCGCACAGGATCGAAATTCTCGAACTGATCGCCCAGAGCGAGCGTAGCGTGGAGGATCTTGCCGAACGGATCGGCCTCTCACTCTCGAACACGTCCCGCCACCTGCAGGTCTTGCGCCGTGCCCGCCTTGCGGCGCCGCGGAGGGAGGGCAAGAACATGTTCTACAGCCTCGTCTCCGAAACCGAGGTGGTGACGTTGCTGACCAGCCTGGGCCGCGTGGGCGAACGGAACATCGCGGAAATCGATCAGGTGCTGCAGTCCTATTTCCGGGCGCGGGATTCTCTCGAGCCCGTATCGCGCTTGGCCCTGCTTGAACGCCTCCGGGACGGCAGCGTGACACTCCTCGATGTCCGGCCGGCGGACGAGTTCGCCCGGGGCCACTTGCCGGGTGCTCTGAACATTCGCCTCGATCAGCTGGATGCGGCGCTGGGCAGCTTCACCCAGAATGTCCCGGTCGTCGCGTATTGCCGCGGCCCCTATTGCGTTCTCTCGTACGAAGCCGTGGCGTATCTTCGTGCACGTGGCATCGAGGCAATGAGGCTGGAGGATGGCTATCCCGAGTGGAAGGCGGCGGGTTTACCCGTCAAAATCTAGACGATTCTAGGCTGCGGCGCTTTGATCAACGAGCAGGGCTTGGGGCCGCCAGACTTCTACTCCCAAGGTGGGACTTTCAATCAAGACCGTCGGCTTTTGGAGCGGTGATACGAAGAAGGCGCGGCGCAAGGATCGGCAGGACGAACAGCGTCAGGATCGTCGCGGTTGCGAGCCCGCCGAGGATGACGATGGCCATTGGTCCCTCGATCGCATCGCCGGGAGAGCCGGTGGCGAGTGCGAGCGGGAGCAGGCCGAGCGCGGTCACGCAGGCGGTGATCAAGATGGCCGGAAGCCGGTCGGCTGCGGCCTGACGCGCGATCTCTGCAGACCATGGTTTGCCGCTGCCCTCCATGAGCCTGCGCATGTGGATCAGCAGCAGCAGGCCGTTGCGCAATGTGAGGCCGAACAGCGTGGCAAGGCCGACCATGGCGCCTAGTTCGAGATGGCCGCCAAGGAAGGCCCAGGTCGCCGCGATGCCACCAGAGAAGGAAATCGGCAGAATTGCCATGATCAGTATGACGGCCCGCGCCTCGCGCAGGGCCAACGCGATCAGGATCAGGATGCCGGCAACCGCGATAGTGGCATGTATTGCAAGTTCGCGCCGCGCAGTGCCGCCGGCGACGGCCGTCCCGCCGTAGCGGACATAAACGCCCGTGCCCAGCCGAAGCCTGGCGATCCGTTTTCGCAGGCTGCGAATGACCGGGGCGGCATGGCCATGTGCAACCTGGATGGTGACAACCTGAACGCGGCGGCCGTCGTTGTGCAGGATCTGCGCCGGTACCCGCGTCTGGCGAATTGTCGCGATACGGTCGAGGGGCACGACCATGCCGCCTGCCGCCACGACGGGGAGTTCGCCGATCGCGGCAGGTTGATGCCTGAGCGCCGCGGGGAGCGTAACGACGATCGGTTCGACGATGGTCCCGCGATATACATGGCCGACGGCGGTGCCCGAATAGGCGATCTTCATCGCCTCGAGTGCCGCGCGGGGGGTAATGCCGTACCGCAACATCGCCACGCGGTTTAGGTTGATCGCGATGGATGGCACCTGCTGGACGGCCGCCATGCTTGCCGCGCGTACTCGGGGTATTCCCCGTGCCACCGCCACGATCCGGGCCGCAGCGCTGTCGATTGTATCAAGCGAGAGGCCGAACACCGAAACGGTCACCGGGGCGGTGACGCCAGAAAGGCTTTCATCGACACGCTCGCTGAGAAATGTGCGCGACCACCAGGACAGGCCGTCGATATGGTCGACCGACGCCAGGATCTGCCGCGTCGATCGTTCGACGTGTCGGTTGCCGGTCTTGCTGAGCGTGATGTCGATCTCGGCCTTGTTCACGCCGGCATGGCCGTTGCTCATCGAAGCGCGGCCGATATGCATCACGACATCTCCAACCGAGGGGAGGCCCTCGAGTGTGTCGATTGCGAGGTGGCCAATCGCGAGCATCGCGTCGATCGAGGTTCCAGATGCCGCGAGATAATGGACGATGACGTCATTCTCACGAAAGCGCGGCAGGAATCGAGTTTGCAACAGCGGCACGCTGAATCCGGCCAGCAGGATCAAGGCAAGCGCGAGGGTAATGAAGGTGCGTCCGCGATGTTCCAGCCTGCCGAGAACGCTGCGATAGGCCGGGCGCAGCAGTGCGATTGGCGGCGTGTGGTCCGGTGCCGCGGCGGGTCGGGCCAGAAGCAAGGCAGCAAGGGCCGGAGTGAGGACTAGCGCGACGACGAGCGATGCGCCGATCGCGGTGACGTAGGCGATGCCAAGGGGGGCGAACAGGCGGCCTGCCACACCGCCGAGAGCGAGCACCGGGGTAAAGGCGACGGCGACGGCGGCGCTGGCGAAAATGATGGCACTGCGTACCTCCAGCGATGCCCGGAAGATGACGCGGAACGGTGGTTCCGGGCAGCCGGCGATGCGGTTCTCGCGCAGGCGGCGGGTGATGTTTTCGACATCGACAACCGCATCGTCGACGAGTTCGCCGAGTGCGATGGCAAGACCGGCGAGCGCCATCGTGTTCAGCGTGATCCCGAGGGCGGTGATGACGGCGGTAGCGGCAAGCAACGAGACCGGGATTGCCACAAAGGAGATGACCGAGGCTCGCCAGTCGCGCAGTGCGATGAGAAGGACGAGCATGATCAGCGCCGCACCGATCAGCAGCACATGGCCGAGATCGGCCAGTGCGACATGAATGAACGTGGCCGGCGTGAAGGCTTTGGGATCGACCTCGATCCCTTGTGCCTCAAGGCCCGGGGTCAGCCGCGCGACCGTCCGGGCCGCCTGGTCGGCCACTGCCAGCGTGTTCGCGCCATAAAGCGAGGAGACGATCATCAGAAGGCCAGGGTGGCCGTGGATCAGCGCCGCGCCGTACCGGGGCGGCGCCGACAACCGAACGCTCGCCACATCGCCGAGGCTGATCGGCGCACCTTCGCGGATGCCGAGCCACGTCTTTGCCAGGGCGGAGGCAGTGCGAGCCTGGCCATGAGGGGCAAGCACCAGCCGCTGGTTGCCGTTGTCGATGAAGCCAGCGCCGAGCACGGCACTGCCGCGCCGGGCGGCGCGCGCCACGTCCTGCATCGTGAAGCCGGTCGCGATGAGCGATTGGGGCTGTACCGCGACATCCAGCTGCGGCGGGCGGGCGCCGAAGATCACGACATTTGCAACGCCGGGCACCGCCTGCAAGGCGGGTCGCAGTCCGGTTTCGGCGATGGCGGTCAGGCGTTCGAGCGACATGCCATGACGGGCATAAACTCCGATCTCCAGGGCCGTTCCAGTAGATGACTGCATCGGTGCGAGGCGTGGCAGGATCCCGGCCGGGAGCGCGCCGCCAAGTTCGCTCAGGCGCCCGGCGACGCGTTGCCTGTCCTGATACGGATCGGTGCCGCCATGAAAGACGAGATGGATGACGGACAGGCCCGATTCCGAGGACGATCGCATCTTGGCGAGGCCGGGCAGGCCGGTGAGCGTACGTTCGAGGCGATCGGTGACCACCTGCTCAGTTTGCAGCGCGCTGAAGCCGGGTGTCGCTGTCTGGATCACGACAGTGGGGGCGGTAAAGGTGGGGAAGACATCGTAACGGGCAGTGGGCAGGCGGGAGATCTGGAGCGCCGCAAAACCCGCGACCAGAAGCACGACGACGAGGCGATAGCGCAGGGCGGCACGGACGATCGGTGACAGCATGAGATTGTCTCAGTTGCTGTTCGGAACGGAAGCGTGACTGTCGGCCAGCGCCGAGTTCAGCAGCCCGGCGCCCGACGTCACGATCGCCGGGTGGGCCGGCAGGTCTGCGCCGGGGACGAAAAACCCTGAGATCGCGCCCGTACGCCGCAGCTTGTGGGCCGTCGTCACGCGGTACATCGTGAAACGACTGGCGCCGGTGCGGACGAAGACGAATGGTCCGTTGTCGTGCCAAACCAGCGCGGCCGCGGGCACCTCGTAGCCGGTGATAGCGCTTGGCTCGCGGAGCGTGACAGTCAGCGGTGTGCCGACGGCAAGCGCCGGGCCGGAGTAGAAAAAAGCCTGCCCCAGCAATCCCTTCGGAATCCGGCCCGCAGACCCGATAGGGCGCAGCATGATGCGAGACCCGTCCGGCGCCCTGGCCGATGCGGGCGGTGGGATTGCACGTACGGCACCAGCCTGCACAACCGAGACCAGCGAACCGACGTCGCTTATTTTCCTGAACGAGGCACCTTTGCCGGCAATTACCGCTCCGAGAGCGGTGCCGTAGCGCACTTTCGCCCGGGCCAGCAGTTCATCAAGATGTCCTTGCGCGATGGCGGTTGTAGCCTGGATCTGCTGCAGGCTGGCCTTGGAGACGTTACCTCCAGAGCGATAAAGCTTCCGGGCGCGGGCGAGATTTGCATCGTCAAGCGTCAGTTTTGCCCGTGCTGAGATGATCCGGTGCCGCAAGGTGATCGCTGGTGTGGGATCGATCACCATGCCGTAGGCCACGGAGACGGGGTGTCTAGTCTCAAGATGCAGAACGCTTGTCTTGATGAGACCGCTGCTCATTGTCGCCGTATCAACCGTCACGTTACGCGGCGCTTCAGCATGCGCAACAGCCGCGGAGCAAACCAGTGACAGGCTTGCCGCAAAAGCCTGCAGATACCTTTTCATTCGTTACTCTCCCGGAAAACGGGGTGATGGAGCGCGTCCGCCAGGGCTGCGAGGGCGCGCAATCGCTGGGCATCTGCTGTCAGCACCTGTTCGCGGACCAGGGTTGCCTGCCGCTCGGCCTCGACCATGCGCAGCCGGCCGATGGCGCCGGCGCGGTAGGCTTGAATGGCCTGCTGTTCGCGCTGATGGGCGATAACAAGGAGGTGCAGCCCCTGACCGGCAACGCGTTCACTGCCTTGCAGGGCGGCCTCGGCGGCGTCGATCTGGCGAAGAATGTGCGCCTGAGCCCGATTGAACAGGGCCGCCGCAAACAGGCGCCGTGCACGCGCTTCGGCGATCGGGCCCTGATTCTGGTTGAGAATTGGCAGCGGTAGCGAGAGGGAGAGAATGAACTTGTTGGCGCCCTGATCGTAGTGATACCCGGGGCCAATACGAAAGCCTGGAAACTGCTGGTCGATCGCTTTGCGGAGAGAACCGTCGGCCGCGCGATAATTCTCATAGGCCGCGACGACTGATGGACTGGTTACCAGCGCTGTGCGCGTAAGAGCGACGAGATTGGCAGGCGGCAATGGATGCTCAAAGGCGGTGAATGAAAGGTACTCACCCCGAAGTGCCGCCGCGGGCATTCCGATCGCGGCGGCCAGGCGGGCCCGGTCCATTCCGATCTGGGCCCGCGCCTCGGCGGCGCCAAAGCTTGCCTTGTTCGCCGCCTCGGTTGTGCTGGCAAGAACGGTCTCAGCGAGCATCCCGGACGTCACGCGCTGGGCTACGAGGCGGGACGCTGTCGCAGCATAGCCGGCGACGCGCGCCTTGATCCTGGCGATCCGTTCATCGAGCCAGAGTGTGAGCAACGCGTTGCGGACGTTGCTGCGTTCCCGCCATGCCGCGGCAGCGATGAGTATTCGCGCGGCTTGCTGGCGATCCCGCGCGGCGGCGATGCCAGCCTCACGAGCGCCGAGATTGGAGACAAGAAAACTGATGACCGGCCCGATCTTGATTGGCGACGGGAAAGCTTGCGTCGCGTTGAAGCTGGGCACGAGGGAAAGCGTTGGGTTCGGGATCTGCCGGGCCGTCGTCACCGCCGCTTTCGCGGCGTCGTAAGCGGCGGCGCTGATCCGCAGATCTGGCCGCTCATAGACGGCAACGAGCGTCAGAGCCCGCAATCCCCAGTGTCCGCGAGGATGCGCGCCCATCGCCGCGAGGAATTGACCAAGCGCCGGCTCGTCGAGACGGCGGCCGAGCAGTGCCGTGGCCGAAGCAGCGGGATGCAAGGGCGCAGGCTGATACCGGGCGCAGCTGGCAAGTAGCGTCGCAAGCGCAAGAGCACCGACGCGGCTGGATCTGAAACGGAGGTGTCGGGACGCTTTCTTCATGGCTTCAAGCGGAAATGAGTTCGCGCTTTAGCCGGCGAGAATGACGTTTCCGCCTCGCCAGAATGACGATTTCGTCAGTTTGGGCTCACCGTTTCGGGATCAGCGCGCGGGCGCTGCCACCAGTAGCGATACGGTGGTGCCCTGACCCTGCGTGCTTTCAATGGAAACCCGGCCCCCGTGCAGGTCCATGATCGCGCGAACCACGGCGAGGCCGAGCCCGAGATTGCCGCCGACATGCGAACGCGCGGGATCGGCGCGGTAAAACCGGTCGAAAACATGCGGAAGATGCTCGGGTGCGATCCCTTGCCCGGTATCCGTTATGCGGATGGTGAGCTGTTCCGGCGCCTCCGCAACCACAATGGTGATCTGGCCGCCGGCGACGGTATGGGCGATTGCATTGGCCACCAGATTGCCGAGGGCCTGCTGGAGGAGAATGCGGTCGAACCGGATCGGCTGCCCCGGACGGACATCGGCGGTCAACGACAGCCCCACCTCCGCCGCCAGCGGCTGGTAGAATTCAAGCACCGTCGTGATCTCGGTGTCGAGATCAAGCGTTTCAACGGCAGGTGGCGCACCGACCATTTCGGCGCGCGCAAGGAACAAGAGGCTCTGGATGACCCGGCTGATGCGGGTGCACTCCTCGAGCGCGGAGCCGAGAACCTCGCGATACGTATCGTCTGAGCGTGGCCTCGATAACGCGACTTCCAGCTCGCCGCGCAGATTGCTGATCGGTGTGCGCAGCTCGTGCGCGAGATCGGCCGAGAACTGGGAGAGTTGCAGGAAGGATTGCTCCAGCCGGTCCAGCATCAGGTTGAACGTGTTGGCGAGCGCGGCGAGTTCGGCCGGCAGCCCCGCGACGTCGAGACGTTCATGCAGGGTCGACAAACGGATGTTTTCGGCAGTTTCGGCAATGCGCTCGATCGGGCGCATGCCTGAACGGGCGATGAGATATCCAAGCACAGCGCAGAGGATGATTGATACTGCAAGGACCAGGGTCAGGGTTTCGCGATAGCGGAGCAGGAGCGCCTGCGAGCCGGGGCTGGCGATGGCGATCTGCAGCATGAAGCCGTTCGGCAGGCGCTCGGTGAGGACACGAAACGCCATACTGCCGCTATTGACCGTGCCGACATTCGGCAAGCCGGCCGATGATGGCAGCGGCAGATGATTGCTCCGTGACTGGAGGGCGATCCGACCGTGCGGGCCGATGATGCGGAACTGGATCTCGCGGGCGTTGCCCGCTCGCTCAAGTGCCGATGCAATAGCGCGCGATACGGACGGATCGGCAGCGCCGCTCAGCGGGCGGGCGATGCGCGCGAGCACGCGCAGCGTGCGGTCTTCCTGTCCGGCGATGCGCGCGCCGAACGACCAGGACAGAAAGCTAGTGGTGAGCAGGACGAGCAGGAACGCTGTGCCAGCATACCATGCGGTCATCCGCAGGGACATCGATCCGCCGGCACCCGGCGCTGAAGGCTCAGCCGCCACGGTCTTCGAGCACATAGCCTACGCCCCGAACGGTGTGGATCAGCCGGCGGGAGAACGGGTCGTCCAGCTTGGCACGGAGGCGGTACATGTGGACGTCGACGACGTTCGTGCCAGAATCGAAGTTGATGTCCCAGACCTGTTCGGCGATGACCGTTCGGGAGATGACATCGCCCGCGCGGCGGGCCAACAACGAAAGCAGGCGGAACTCCTTCGGCGTCAGATCGAGCGCCTGACCCGCTCGCGTTGCCCGGTGTCCCGAGAGGTCGATCTCGAGATCGGCGATCTGGATCAGCGCCGGTTGCCGCGCATGCCCTCGCCGCAGAATGGTGCGCACACGGGCAAGCAGCTCGGAAAACGCGAAGGGCTTGACGAGGTAATCGTCGGCCCCGGCCTCCAGCCCGGCGACGCGGTCTGTCACTTGGTCCCGCGCGGTGAGCAGAAGCACCGCGGTGTGGCTGTCGCGGCGACGGATTTCGTCGAGGATTTCGAAGCCGTTGCGTCGTGGTAGCATGACATCCAGGATGATGGCATCGTAGCCGCCGTGACGGGTGAATTCGAGGCCCGTCTCTCCATCCGCCGCCACATCCGCCGTGAAGCCGTTCTCTTCGAGACCCTTGCGGAGATAGGCCGCGGTCTTCGCCTCGTCCTCAACGATAAGAACCCTCATCGCTCGGCACCCTTCTGACTTGGCGGCAGGCATTCCTCCGCATCCACTGCACGATCGCCGGCGAGCAGGACGGTGGCGCCATCGGCGGCACGCGTCACGAGCCGCGAGGAGGGTAATGCAGCCGCGAGTCGAGGTAGTACGGCAGTCGTCGACCCTTCCGAGACAGGTACCGTCAGGGTTGAGAACATCCTTTGCAACCTCTGCATTTCGATCTCCCCGATCCTGAGCGTCTGCGCCCGCCCTGTCGGCGTGATTACGGATACACTGGTTTTCCAGAGACGCAGCACCAGTCGTTGATCGGCGGCAAGCCCGTGCCCAGCGAGAACCATCGCCAGGTCCACGCGTCGGCCGTCATCCCATCGCGGTAGCACCGGGATCGCGGCGGGCGTTGCGCGTGGAGCGAGAAATCCAAGGGCATTGCGAAACGTCCAGGGGGCCGGTGGCTGCCAGCCGAGTTGTGCGAGATCATGCCGAAGCCCGCCGACCGGCCCGATCCACTGAATCGTCAGCATGCCGGAAAAACTGCCGAGCATGCCGAGGCTGCGTGCAGGCAGGTTCTGCCATCCGTGTTGCAGCCAGTCGCGACACGTCATTATCGAGCTCCTGCGTCTCACTTCATGGTGCGCCAAATCGGCATTGCGGTTGAAGGCGACCGCAGGCGTACCAGCAATGGCGAGCGTAGCCGCCGTGATGGCGACGAGGCGCCAGGACGCCACCGGTTCGACCGGGCGTGCAACATAGGCGAGGCCGAGACCGGCCGCCCACGCGAACCCGAAGCCCAGCGCAGCCAGTTCGGATGAAAACCAGTCCAAGCCGAGATAGACACGACTGACCAGCTGCAACCCCGCAAAGAGGGCGGTCGCCGTCATCAGCGCAAGGCGCGGGCGCGCGCCGAGCCGTCGGCCGGCGATGACGGTCAAGATGCCATAGACCGCGCATGACGTTGCAAGATCGCCGCCGGGGAACGGCATCAGGCTCCAACCTGGTGCAATCGGCGACGGTGGCGCGCGATGCAGGGTGAGATCGAGCCCGGCGGTGAATAGGGACGCACCGATCACCGCGGCAATGCCATAGGCCGCACCGCGCCATGCACTCTGCCGGTCGAGCCAGACAAGTGTGACCGCGACGACCGCAAGCGTGACTGCGCCGCTGCCAAGCCGGGAAAACGCAACCGCCACTTCCATGGGGATTCCGCTTCGATAAGGCTCAAGGAAATGCAGAATCGCGTGATCGGCATAGACCAGCGGGTCTCCGGCAATCAGGTCCTGCAGAACGCCGAGAAGAAGCCAGAGACTGCCGGCAAGGGCCCCGGCGAGGGTGATCAGGCCGGACAGTTCCGTTCTTGCCGGATCGAGGATAGAAGCCACGGCACTCCGGATCCGGCCTTTGCCAGCGCGGGCCCAAGCGAGCGCCGGCCTTCGCCTGGTTTCCAGCCAGTTGATCACAGAGCGAAGAAGCCGTGGAACCAGCCAGAGCAGGAACACGAGGCCGACGATCGAGCCGACGAGCAGGGCCTCGAGCCTGCCGGCCATGACGCCGAGAATGGCTAACGAGGCGCCGACAAGAACCCCGGCGGCAACATGCGCGGGCGCCCAGATGACCGCAGACACCACGTCGAGCACATAAAAGCGGAGCGGCATCATACCGCTGACGCCGGCCACGATGGGCAATACCGCCCGGACGCCCGGCGTGAAGCGCGCGATGATCACGGCGGCCCCGCCGTGGCGCTCGAAAAACGCCTGGCCTTTCGGCAGGAGCCCTGGATGCAGATTCAGTGGCCAGAGTTCTGTCGCCCGGTCCCGGAACCGAGAGCCGAACCAGAAGGGCAGCCCGTCACCTACGATGGCGCCTCCCGTGGACCAGGCCACCAGAGGCCAGAAATGCAGGGCGCCCGTTGGCACTAGAGCGCCCAATCCGACAACAATGGCAGTCCCTGGCACAAGTGCTCCGATGACAGGAAACGCTTCCGCGGCGGTCAGCACGAAGGCAAGACCATAGGCCAGTAGCGCATGCGTCCGGGCTGCATGAACGATCGTGTCAGAGAGGTGACCCAGCAAATCCCGACGGCTCCGTTGTTTGTGGTTGTCGCCCGTCCCCATGGACGACACCACACTTTGCCTGGCGGGGGAAGATCGTGGCGAAACCCGGCGCGGGTTATCCTATGTCGCGCGGGCGCCGTTGCAGTCGAACGCGATCATTACCGCTTTGCGGCCTACATCGCTGACAAGACAATAGATCGGGACAGTTCCGTCACCATGAAGTGCAATTGGCAAGATATGCAGCAATTTCATTGCCTCGAAACGTGTCGCCGCGCGGTGCGATGCCGACTATCGGTGATGAATTCGAGCTCGGCCCGCATCATCGGCGTTGGGATTCTACCTATTCCTCGCTACCGGGCGCAGCGATGGCCGTGAAGATAGAGAGCTATGTCCATGACAGCGATAACGCTGATCATCACAACAGCAAAAGCCGCGATCGGACGATCATAGAGAATGACGCTTTTCGAGCTGATGCAATCCACGACACGAATGAAGCGTTGCCGCAGCGACACCATCACAAAGACCCTTTCTTGTCGAATTCTTGTCGAACATGTTACCATTTTTTCATTTTTGACCTTATCGATGTCCAGGCCCGCGGAATAGTTGAAATTCGGCATGGCTGATTCTTACGATCTGCCGTCTGCACAATCTTAATCAGCCAGGATCCACGGCTCGGCGATCCCAAGAGCAACCCCACAACCGAGACTGTCAAAGCACACCGCCACAGGCCCGCAGGTGGCGTCCGAATACTGGGATCAAGGCACTGGCAGCCGCGCGTGATGGCCGGGCCATGATGCCCCTCGCCACGGGGATCCATAGCGTCCGGGACGGACAAGAAAATGGCGACCCCATGGTCAAGGGTCGCCGAGTGACAGGTCGCATACCGCTATGAGACGAAGGAAAGGCTAACCCAAGAAGCCTTGTCCGGGGTTGGTAGTGTGTTTTCCACCCCTCATTTCAAGGCGATATTACGCTCTTGTGTCATGGCGGCAGACTGGCCGCTGTGCCACATTGTATTTCAAAACACGCATATTGCGGCCCCGCCAAACCGGGCCATATCGAACGATGAAGCGGATCTGATCTCCGCTGACGTTCCCTCCCAATCTCAAAACTTGGCGGCTTTAAAGGCCGCCATTTTCTTTTTGGCATTCATCATGGTCGGTCCTGGGCTTCGTGCCAGATGCGGAGAATCCGCACCATATCGGATGATTTTCTCACAGGCATGGCGACGTTGATCGGTAAGGGGATCGAACCGAAGACCTCAACCGGTATGACGGTCAAGCCCCGCCAGACAACAACCTCAACTCTCCGCTTACAGTGGACCAGGAAGTAAGTGAGGATCCAGACAGCGTGATCACAACTTTAGACTGATGGTATAACAACCTTAATTTGTTCTCATCAAATTTTCTGTCGGAATATTTTACACGTCGCCGTTTACTGCGGTTTAAATGCCTGATTTTGTTTTGCGTTATTATATGGCACGACTTTTGCTAGTATTACGTTGCGCTTCAGGATGGATGCGTGATGTCTCCCTTGATGGAGCATCTTTCAGATTTTTTGCAGGTGTGAAAATGACAAAGTTTCGAACACTGTTATTGGCCGGTGCCGTTGCAGCACTTGGAGTTGTAGGCACTGCCAATGCCGGACTCCTGGATGGATCGTTTCAAGTAACAGTCTATCACGGGACGAACACCGGCGGTGAAGGTGCTGCAATGGAGCAGGCCCTGCCGAACAATCCGCTGGGTCAGACAAATCCGATCGCGGCTTTCACCTACACCGGTAATTTGTATCTGCTCATCCTGGTCCGTCGATAAGTTGAATCGATTGTGAATTGACGTGACCACGGCGGATACGATTCGACGGGAGGCGTGAACGAGCTTCCTGACCTGTCTCTCCTATCGCACGCTGAGAAAGACGCGCTGATCCGCGCGCTATGGGACGCGTTGCAATCATCCGAGCGCAGGAACGCGGAACTGGCAATCCGGCTTTCGGATGCGGAACGCCGGATTGCGGAGTTGGAGGCGCGGCTAAACGAACCGCCGAAGCGGCCGGACAATTCGAGCCTGCCGCCATCGCGCGGGCAGAAGCCAAACCGGCCCGAGAAAAGTCCGCGCAAGGGGCCCCGCAAAGGCAGTCTCGGCCGTGAGGGTGGCGGTCGCTTGCTTGCCGAGAACCCCGATCAGACGGTGATCGCGAAGGCGGCGCATTGCCAGCACTGCCGTGCCGGGCTGACTGACGCGGATCAGCGCCTCGCGCAGCGCTACGACAAGATCGATCTGCCGCCGATCAAGCCGGTCGTCACCCGCGTCGAACGCTATG